>CAYNUX010000430.1:0-3725 GCA_964400115.1 uncultured Cytophagia bacterium | reverse complement strand
GTGCGCTGTCGGTTTCCATAAAGCCGTCCGGCTGCCACCCACCGGCCGTCCGGCAATCGGATGAAATTGGGTCCGCCCAGTTTGATGTTCAAATCGCGCCAGTACCATTCTGTAAACGGGGGAGACGAGGACCCCAGGAACGATTGATTGCCTTTGCTGCGGATCAGGCACAAGGCTGTTCCATCTTGCTGAAACCGAATCGTGGCCTCGCCGGCATGATCGAAAACCGCCAGCTGTTCATAATTTACGCCGTCCGGACTCGCCAGCAACCGTGCGGTACGGGGCTGTCCGAAAGGAGGTTGCTCTTCCGGACCTCCATAGTCGATGCCATAGGCTTTGCCCTGATGCCAGGTCACGCGCCACAGCCAGCGATCCGGATTGCCCACGGCGATGGGTTCGCTCCATGTCCGACCGTCATTTGAAAAACGTACAAACGTCTGTTCGTGCCGCTCTGGATATTGGGTGGGATTGAACCGCCGGAAATAGAGCAGCATCAGGCGCTGGTCCGGGGTTATACTGATCTTGGCGTCGCGCAGATCATCGCCTTTTTGCGATATCAGCGCAGCTGATTGCCAGGATTCACCGTCCTTGCTCGTGATCACCCGGATATTTCCTTCGACACCCGGTCCCCAGTGGTTCTCGGCTTCGCGGAACACGCAAACCCAGGATTCCCTGAATCGGATCAGATCGGTAAATGCATTGTGCTGGCCCGCGTCCCAAATTTTTGTAACACTGGACAATTCTGTTTTTGTTTCTTGTGGAACGCTCCAATCGATGAGTAATGGATACGCTTTGGGATCATAGAGCCACGATTCGCTGTCAGGCGCCTTGTTGTAGGTGCTGGGACCATTGGACTTGCCGAAAAAGAATTCATCGGCATAATCGAAAATAGCCAGGAATTCTTCCGGACCCTGATCATGGCCTTTTTGTCCGTATCTGTTTTCAATATCTCGCCAGTGAATGCGGCACCACTCTTTGGCATCGAACCACTCATAAATGAGCATGCCCGCCCGGATGCCTGCCTCATGAGCCAGTCCGTTGTTGAGCCCGTCACCAATGGCATTGAGATTGATCAGAGGACGCGGTGCCACAAGCGCTACCAGCGTCGGTGCATCCCAGGGCTGTCTGTTCTGTTTGTTTTTAAAGGCATAATAATTCGGATGATACCAGTGCGGTTGGCGTTCATGAAAATTGGCCGGATAGTCCATGGTGCCCCGGAATCCCTCCGGATCACGCTGCCGCGTAGAGCCCACGGAAAAGGGACCACCGGTGGACGGGGCAATCATGTCGATCCGCTGATCGAAAATTCCGGCCGCCATTGCGGCTTGCCCGCCACGAGAATGGCCCGTGGCGATGATTTTATCCATATCGATGAGCTGCAACTGATCCAGGACATCGATGATCGGCTGATATACCCATGCCCAGGCTGCAATGGTATGAAAATCGTATTCAGGATAGAGACGAAAAATTCCCTCTTGTCGGTTCGCATTGGACGCCTCATCAGGCGCGACTTTTCTGCGATTGAATTCCACCACCATATAACCTCTGCGCACCCCTTCAGACATGCTGAAAGTGGTATCGGCATGGCCGTGTTCGGGAAAATTGTTGATCAGTGTCGGATATCTTTTTTTCTCTATGGGCCGCCACAGATCGATATCAAACGAATGACTCTCATTCTTTCTCTTGATTGTGATGCGATAGGACTGCTTGATCCCCTCTACAGCAGAGTGAGACGGATGGAATAATTCATCAAAGAGATGTGTATATTCGATCTGCTCTTTACCGGGACGGGGAGGCACATGACCATATAAATAGTGCTGCACCAGCGCCAGCAGATATTGCCGTTGCTCCGGCCATTGCGCCTTGCCGGTGATGCGCGTGCCATCCATCCGGCTGAATGGGTCAGGCATCATGGGATTGGCAGGCAGACTGTCGATAGGGGGAAAGTAATAGACCGATGGGGCTGTGGCTGTCTGATTTTCCCGAATGCTGTTCTGCGATAACAGGGGCATGGCGAATATCAAAATAATGAGCAGGATTTGAAACCGGGTGTGCATAGGAACCTCTTTTTAACATCCGTAGCTTTTACACTCTTAAAATAGACTTTTGAAAGACAAAAATCAACGCAGAGAAAAGAAAAATAGCTAAAACCATCGACCAGAATGCGTTTGTTGTCTTGTATCCTCAACCGGCAGTCTGCTGGCGGATCAACCTATCGACCTACAGCGCATCGAACCGGATTTTGTCGTCAAACCGTTAACTTGGAATCATCAGTGAGTAAAAGATCTACAGAGATGCTGGCTCGTGTCTTCATTAATGCGCTCTGAAAGAAACGTGAGGACAAGCAGATATGAAGATAAATTAAAAATTCATTTGCCAATTCGCAATTACTTTTGCAGAAATCAAGACGTTCACGGGATTTAAATATATCGATTCAATGATAACCGGACGGTATTGAACAGGCTCCACCGTCTTTGCATGTCACGAATTTTCTTTCGCAAATAAAAACTTTCCATGAACAAAAGGGACTTTATCGTGCGATATGCTCCTGCTTTTTTGAACAAGATCAAATAGAACCAGAATTTATCATGTAGCACATGGTAAATTCTTTTCCAATTTGAATGACGATATTCACCAGAGTGTTGGGGGACAGGATAGTCATTCTGTACCAGGAGGTCATTTAATCCTATCTCTATTTTCGTCAGGACGCTGGGATGGATTTTGAATTGATATTTGCCAAAATTATCTTTCAAAATTCGCCCCGTTTTCGCAGCATCGCCATAATGTTCTTTTTGCACCGGCGAATCGAGTTGGGATATTTGCTGCTGATAAGAAAGATTCAAAAAGGTACACACCTCCAGGAGAGTTTTTTCGGTATAGAGTAATAGATCCTCATATCGTATTTGAATAAAGTGTGCTTTGACCTGAACTGCTTGTTGTTGTGCCTGTTCTATGTGCCTCCTCCAGTGCATGGCACGATTGATCATGATTTTTCTACCCACAGAATTTGAAAGGTCTTCCCAAATCGTTAGAACGAGATCTTTATCCAGTATGGATGCATAGTCTTTGAGACCGAATTTATCCTCAGAGAGAACCGTATCTCTCGGATCGCGCAGGATGTGTATGAATTTTGCGGCGGGAAAAGATCTATTGAGCAACGGTATATATTCCATATAAAGCGGCGATTTGATTCCCCATATCTTAATTTTATCGACATCACTAGAGGTCACTCGAACAAGCGCTTCAAAGATTCCGGTTGGAGAAAAATTCTGAATTCGAGTGTACCATTGATGAGCACTGATCAAATCCTGAACTCTTGATTCAGAGTAAAACCGCTTGAAATTTTCAGGAACTGATAAATCCCCAAATTGCTGCCAATGCTGTAGCAGATACACAAGGCCAGGATACTCATACCCACAAAAACATATCTGGGTATGCCGGTTCAACAAGGTTCGCAGCAATTTTGTCCCGGAACGGTAACGACCTATAATAAATGCGGGGCTTTTTGATGCCATTATAAAAACACCTGGTTATATTTTTTGACTTAAATCGTTAAAAATAATTGCTTTTTTAAGGTGTAATTACGTCTTGCAATTTATATGCCAGTAATTTATTATCCGATTCTAATCACAGAGATTATTTTTGGAACCAGGTGACCGGTCCTATACAGTGCCAACGGATTAGATTTGGCATGCGGTTTTTGACTGGTATTTGTAGGGAATAAA
>CAYNUX010000429.1:0-3769 GCA_964400115.1 uncultured Cytophagia bacterium | reverse complement strand
TTTGAAGTGTCCCTGGAACGACGGGCCGGTCAATGGCTAACCGGAATCGTCAACTATACCTATCAGGTCTCGACCTGGGGATATTTTGGCAAACTGCGCCTGTATGAAAATCCGGCTGACCAGCGTACATATGATCGCGATAATATTTATCAGGAAAAGCCTCTGGCGCGCCCCTATTTCAAAGCGAATCTGGCTGTTCGTACGCCGCTCAAGTTCGGGCCTCAGGTCATGGGACAACATTTGCTCGGTGACTGGCTGACCAGTATCCAGTTCTTTTGGCGGGAAGGCGCCTATTTTACCTGGGTCGGGGGTGGATCGGTACCCGGTGTGCGGGATAATGCTCAATACCCCGATTCTTATAATATGGACTTGCGCCTGAGCAAGAGATTTCAATTGGGCGATCGTTACAACATTGAGTTTTACATCAATGTCAATAATGCCCTCGATATCAAAACCATGTCAGAAACGGCGTTTTATGACGGAAACGACCGCCGTGATTATCTGAACTCGCTACACTGGGATGAAGAGGTGGGCCGCCATATCGGAGGCTATACCCAGTATGGTCTCGGCTATGGCGACGATGAATTCGGCGATCTGCGTCCTCAAGGTGTCGCCTATAACCCGCTTGAACGTTTGATCGACAATCCGGAAAATGATCCGGGTGTCGCCGCCCAGAATAACGAGATTGCAGCCCGCAATGAGCGGCGCCTGGAAACAAAGTCCTATATCGATAATCCTAACTTGAGATGGCTCTATTATCTGGGACCCCGGGATATCTTTTTCGGTATAAAAATCGATTTCTAATCGAATGATTGTTTATCGCAGTTGCATTTTGTGAATAGAAAACAAAGGACATTGTCGATGAAAAGATTACAACATAAAGGTGCCGTTTTAACGATTGTTTTCTTGTTACTATTGCTGACCGGAGTTTATACGGCAGGATGGTCCCAGGAGGTCAAGCAATTAAAAATCGGTATGCTGCAGAACTGGTATCAATCGCACGGCAGCGAACCTGAAGAAGCGTTTCTCAAAATCCAGCAAACCGGTCTTGAATGGCCTGCCATGTATCAGGATCAGGACTGCCAGGCCGCCAAGGCCCTGTGGATCGGCACGAGCAACTATACCGATGCCGACCAGTATGGCGGCAATTTCTTTCCCCACAAGGTCGTGCATGTGGGGCCGCGTGGATGGGATGTTCAGCGCGAGTTTATCCCCATCGAATTCCAGCTCTATGGCAAATACGAGCATCCCAATGTCTATGTGGATGGTTTTCCGGCGACGGACTTGATGAACACCGAGCGTGAGGTCATTGTCGATCCCGAGCTCATTTCTGACCGCATGATTTATAATGAGGTCAATACCTCCATTGGAATGACCCAGAAAAGACGCATTTTTGCCTGGGGGCAGGAATATCACAGTAATTATTTTATCTACGAATATACCTTTGTCAATACCGGCAATGTGGATGGTGATCCTGAGATCGAACAACCCGATAAAACTCTCGAGGATGTGTGGTTTTATTTTCAGTACCGCTATGTCTCCGGCCGGGAAGGAACCGACGAGTCGGGTATCAATGACACTCGCTGGGGTAAAAATATGTTGCTCGATAACCGCGGTGAGTTTTCCAAAGCCGATGGCTATAACGGTAATTATCAGGAATATCTCAATGGCGATATGGATGCCGATTCCATGCGCTGCACCTTTGCCTGGATGGGACAGCATTCGGCCCAGAAATACAACCTCATCGGTTCACCCGATGTAGAAAACGGCACCGGTCGCTTCATGTCACCGCAAATCATCGGCAACATCACTCTCTGGGCTGACAAGTCAGCGCAAGATCACTCGGATGATCCTTTTCAGCCGCGAACCACGAGTTATCAGCAATCCGATGATCCACCCACGCGTCCTAATGATCAATTCGATGCCAAACGTATGAGCGACGAGTGGAAATGGATCACACGGGGTCATCGCCAACCCCGCCACGTCGAAGCGGTTGGTGAGCAATTCCCTGATCTTTTTGAAGGCACGCCTGGTGGCTTTTCCAATACCATTGGGTATGGACCCTATACTCTGGCCCCCGGAGACAGTGTCCGCATTGTCATCGCCGAAGCGGTCAGCGGATTGTCACGCCAACAATGTGAAGAGTTGGGCCGGTTGTGGTATGAAGCGTATGCCAATCCCAGTGGCAATTTTTCTTTTGAATTGCCCGATGGATCCAGCACTGATGACAAGGATGAATTCAAGAATGCCTGGGTGCTGAGCGGCAAAGATTCTCTGTTTCAGACTTTTAGTCGTGCCCGTCGCAATTTTGAGCTGGGTTATGATCTTCCTTCGGCTCCGCCGCCCCCCAACCTGTTTAATGTGAATTCCGGTGGCGACGGGATCTATTTGTCCTGGTCGAACAATGCCGAGGCGGATCCCAATTTTTCCGGATATCGTGTTTATCGTGCCGTCGCGATTCCCGATACCACCTATGGTGTCATCTTTGAATGCGGCGAGGGAACCGACAATCCGCAAATCGTCAACGAATACAAAGATGCCACCGCAACCCGCGGTTTTGATTACTATTATTATATCGTCAGCTTTAGCTCTGGCGAGGAGAATCAGGCCAACCTGTTTCCTCCGGGGCTTCAACCCAATCCGTCCGGCTCACTGGAATCCAGTTTGTTCTGGACCAAGACCCGGCAGCCTGCAAACTTGCGGCGTGCCCCCGGAGAGACTTTGGCTGACATTCGCGTTGTGCCTAATCCCTACAATGTCCGCAACAAAGAGATGCAATATCCCGGAGTGCCAGACCGCATAGCCTTTTTGGATATTCCCGGACAATGTACCATCAAGATCTTTACCGAGCGCGGTGATATGATCCAGACCATCGAACACGACAATGGCAGTGGAGACGAATTCTGGAATTCAGTGACCAGGCACGGTCAGGTCATCGTCAGCGGGGTTTATATCGCCGTTTTTGAAACACCGGACGGTCAACGAGCCATTCGGAAATTTGTCGTGATCCGTTAAGCAAACATCGATCATTGAGGAGTTTTAATATGAAAAGAATCAGTATCGCGGTTCTGGTAACGATTGGAGCCCTCGCTTTGGGTTCAACCGCTTCACTGGCTCAACAAAAGCTCGCACAGACCGGCTTTCAGTTTCTCAGCGTAGGCACAGACGCCCGCGCCACAGCCATGGGCGATGCCTTTACGTCTGTCGATGCAGGAGCAGCTTCCTTGTTTTATAATCCGGCGACTATGGCTTTGACCGAACAAACCCTGAACTTTTCGGTCAACCAGATGACCTGGATTGCGGATATCAATTATCTGTCTGGTGCTGTCTCTTATAATCCTGCCCGCGGCCGCTATGGCACTTTTGGCTTGAGCTTTGTCACCGTCGACTATGGTGACTTTTATGGAACGGTCGTTTCTACAAATGATAAAGGCTATGAAGATACCGGCATGTTTTCTGTGAGTGCCATGGCCCTGGGGCTCTCGTATGCCCATCAATTGTCCGATCGCTTTTCTGTCGGCGGGCAGGTCAAATATACCTATCAGGATCTGGGCACGCATACAACCATCGCGAACAGGCAAATCCTGCGCGACGATATTACGCCCGACGATCTCATCGATGAAGACTATAACCGGGCGATCGCCGCATTTGACTTTGGTACCTATTACCGTACCGGCTTTAAAAGCCTGGCGTTTGGCATGAGTGTACGCAACTTTTCTCAGGAAATCAGATATGAGAAAGAGACCTTTCAGCTGCCCTTGACTTTCAA
>CAYNUX010000428.1:0-3805 GCA_964400115.1 uncultured Cytophagia bacterium | reverse complement strand
CCTGATGAGATTTCTTGAACCTGGTTTCACAAAAATCTTCTTCATAGGAGGTGTTCCCGAGTTTGAGGGTGACGTTTTTCGGAAGGAATGCGGTTTTTGTATCCTCAACGCCATTGATTTCTCCTAAAAATTGGGGATAAATTCGTCGGCCGGAATCGTTTATTTGAATTATATCTTTTAAAGCGGGATATTTATGATTGAACAGCTCGAATGACAAAATGCCTATGCGGGAATCATACATCCGCAGGGCAATCTGGTGAACATCCAGCAAAAACTCTTTATCTTCTTTATCTTTTTCTTTGAGGATAATGTGAAAGGAGCCGCCTTCTGCCTCCGGGCGTATGAAATACCGCATCAGGGGGAAAGGATTGTCCTCACTGGTAGAATGGCTGAAGATGGCTTCTCGGGCGAAATGATGAAAATAAAAGTACTCGCCATATTTCAGGTTGGCATCTGTCGGGTCAAAAGGACTGGGTTTCCAACCGGTCCCGATGAGCGCATTAGAAACATCTTCCATGAAATCTTTCGGATTACCATTGGTCGCCCGTTTGGATAATGTGAATGGAAACAGGAAAATGTGGTGAGAATGGATTTTCGTCTTTAACATTTCTATGATTTCTTCCTTTTCCAGAGGTTCGGAGGCACCGAAAAAACCGTTTTCGGGCAACCCCCCGCCGAACCAATATTCGAGTCCCGGATGGTCGCGTTTGTAATGCTCATATCGTTCGATCAGTTTTTCGATTATGTCGCCTCGCCCGGCGTAGCTGATTTGGCCGTCGGGGGTCAATACAAAAATGCGGTTGTATTGATCATGAATTCGATCGAAGATTGTGCTGGTGCGGTTTGTCCGGCTGATCACCAGGGCGGTTCCGCCGGGCAGTTTCTGCAGGTTGTTTTCAAGCGATTTCGCGGCCAGACGTTCGTCTTCCGGGGTGACCCCCTGGGCTTTCCGATCCAAGGTGCGAACTTCGTTGATTTCCTCATTGGATGCTCCAATTTCACGCATCCCGTGAATATGCCCGCGATCGTTGGCGCTGACAAGCTGTTGCCATCTATTGAGAGTAATGCCCAGCAACTCGGCGATCTGTTCTATGGAAGTCGCTTGGTCATTGCCGGCCCTTTCATTATGATGATCGATGAGAAGAGCATTTTCAGGGGGAGTGATATCGGTTTTAAGTTCGACAAACACCGGTATTTGATCCGGTGAGAGGGCGGCAATTTCAGTTTCATACTCGGAAAGAAAGGCGTTTTTCCAGGTGAGGCCGTGATCGACGACGGTCTGGTTTTCGGAGTAAAGAATCCTCCTTATTTCAAGCATTTCTGCATCGCCGCCGCCTAAAAAAAAGACGAAATTCGCCAAGCTATTCCCCTTCTGTTCGCATTATGCCCAATTCTCCACGGTCAAAACGGCAGTTGAGGTAAGGCGTGAACTGGTGAAAAAACGCGAAAAGGGGCGATGATTTACATCGCCCCCTTTTCGCGTTTTCCCCGGCAGTATTCCATTATGGTCGTTCCAGGCTCGGTAAGTCGGCTGTCGGTCTATGAGAAGAATTCGGTTTTATCCGTTGATTTCCTCACATACCAAAGAGACTCTCAAAACTCAAGGAAAATATTGGAGTTATAGAAAGCATTTCCAATTTTTCCCCATTGTCGGGTTATCGGGTTCATCAAATTTGCATGATCCTGCGGCAACCACCACCTTTGATCGAGTTCCTTTCAACCTTGGATCGATAGCATCAAATCAGCGAGCCTTACGCTCATCCTCCAACAAGGTGGGGGAAACAGAAATGTCCGAGGTGAAGGATAAACCACCAGTGTCTCGAAATCATCGAGCCTTACGCTCATCCTCCAACATTGCTCTTAGAGCAGAAAGGTGGTGCAACATGACGAAACTTGTCTCGAAATCAGCGAGCCTTACGCTCATCCTCCAACTCTGGAGCAAGGGCCGAGCATCATCGATGCCAAATTGAACCAGGTCTCGAAATCAGCGAGCCTTACGCTCATCCTCCAACGCGCTGCTGCTGCCGGAACCCGAGCCTATAACGATCCACAAAGGGGTCTCGAAATCAGCGAGCCTTACGCTCATCCTCCAACCAGGCATCAGCCAAATGCTCATTAATGGGTAAATGGGTAGTCTCGAAATCAGCGAGCCTTACGCTCATCCTCCAACAATGCCTTTCTGGAGTGGATCATAGAGGAGGACGATGAGTCTCGAAATCAGCGAGCCTTACGCTCATCCTCCAACTGGTGCCCCGCCTGCGGCGGCCGGCATCATGACCTTGAAGTGTCTCGAAATCAGCGAGCCTTACGCTCATCCTCCAACCTTTACGACTCAGGGCCTCAGACCGGCGGCTGAAGGGAAATCCGGTTAGTGACCCGGTAAAAATAAACTTATTTTTCAAGTATTTACCTCCTCTGTTTGGAAAAATGTGGAGAAAGGTATTTTTTGAAGATTCAAAAGTCCGCTCATTTTCAACATGTATCAAAATAACAATTTGAATTAACAAAGTTTGTTGAAACTAAAAAAGTAGAGAATCTCCTCGCCCTTAAGCCCTAATTTTGCTTTCACTAACTTTGGTCGATCCGAATCATTTTAGGAAAATAGATAAAAATAAGTGATTGAATTAACATGGTAAAAATGGACAAAAATTGTGATCCACAACAAAATTTGTAAATGTAGAGAAACCATCGATTGCATCGGCCATTTTTGACTTTCTCCGCATTTTCAGGCTCTGTTTTAGGTAACAGGAAATCGAATAAAAATCAATATAAAAATTTGTTATCACAACAAAAAACATTTAAAAACCGTCTTGTCGCATAGTTTCAGAAAATGTAGAGAACCTTCGCTCACTATGCTCCGGATGCCTTTTTGGAAGTCGAAAATACCCGAAATGTGGAGAATCTCAGAGTGACAATTTTTGTCATGTGCCTGTGCTGTTTTCCTGCTGCTGCTACAAAAGGGGGACGTGATTTCCAGGCGGACGAGACGCAGTTTCCACTCTTTTCGCGCCGGCCCCTGTTTTTCGGATCGGGCCTTCAGATGGGCCATGACCACCAGAGCGAACGTTCATTCTCTGCTGCTGGTGCGGGATGTCAATCGCTGTGTGGTACGAGTTATTTCCAACAGTGACCGAAGCGCTTTGTTAACTGAATCCGAATCATGGAATTCTTTGGCGATATCCGGTTCCAGGACAATGATATTCGACCCTTCTTCCATGAGTTTTTTACAGTATTTGCCTCTAACCGCCTTGGAATAGTCAAAGTCGTATTCTGAGCGAAGCACATCTTTATTTTTATTTGGAATATCCTTCATGCTTTTTCCTCTCATGTTTGGTTGCGGTACGTGTACTGATGATGCGAATACAATCCCCTCTCTCCGCATGGGATACAATCAACAGGCGATTGCGGGAGGAAAAACCGATTGTTAAGTATCTGTACTCCTCATCAGAATGATCGGGATCATCAAAAGTTGCTGAAAGTGGATCATAAAACACCGTTGTCGCCTCCTCGAATGAAACCCGGTGCTTCTTTAAATTTTGCTGTGCCTTTTTAGAATCCCATTCGAACCGCATGATTTTCTGTTTTCCTGCTCTTCAAGAGGGTCCATGCCACTCATTCAAAGCGCACTGACACCTTTTATTACTTACATTATTCCGTTCCGCCATAAAATAATCAAAATGTTTATGGTCCTGTGGATTTGGTAAAAACCCTATCTGCGTTCATGCATTTCATTCCGGCTGAATCGGTTTATTTTTTGAACGTCAATTGTATTGGCCAAAAACAGTGAAAATCTTTTGCCCTTTCT
>CAYNUX010000427.1:0-3817 GCA_964400115.1 uncultured Cytophagia bacterium | reverse complement strand
GGCATAGGATCTGGGGGTCGGTAAATTGGGGCCGAGAAAGGGCTGGCCTTGCATATAGGCCGGAATCGGGAGGCCTGTAAGGTTGAGAACTGTTTCAGGCAAATCGATAGAACTCACCAGTTGACCGGATCGGGTGCCGGGCAGTGCCTGATCATCGGTGCGGAATTGCCGGGGGATTTTTACGATGAGTGGCACATGAGTTCCGGAATCATAGAGCCAGCGCTTGGCACGAGGCATACCCACGCCATGATCTGACCAGAAAAAGACGATGGTATCATTGTCCAAACCGGCCTCTTTGATTTCCTGTAAACGATCGGAAATCCAGTAATCCATGGCGGTGATCAGTTCGTAATAGCGTGACCAGTAAAGACGCACCTTTGGTGTATCCGGATAATAGGGTGGGGGAGCCAACTTGTCGGGATCCTGTCTTTGTTCCGGGGTCAGCCGTTGTGTGCGTTCGGCCCGCGATTGTTGATTGAGACGGATCGAACCCTCGTGCGTGCCGGTATAGTTAAAGACGGCAAAAAATGGGGTGTCGGTGGACGGACGATTTTGCCAATGGGCCTGATTGCCGGATTCATCCCATGCCGATGAGGGCGCATTGAACTGGTAATCCTGCTTGGAATTATTGGTACAGTAATAACCCTCTTTGCGCAAGTATTCAGAGAAACATCGAATCATTGCCGGTGGAGAAGGCGGGTGTGAGACCTCTACCCCTTCTCCGCCGGAGCGCATATGTTGAGTGCCAAGAGAATTTGCATAAACACCCGTAATGATAGAGGAACGGTTCGGAGCACATACCCCGGCCACGGTGAACGCATGGGTATAGAGAACGCCTTCCTGTGCGAGCTTGTCCAGGGTGGGAGTATGTGCATGGGGATCCCCATAGCAGCCAAAGTGCGGACCAATGTCTTCACATGAGAGCCACAAGATATTAGGTTGTTTCTTTTTTGCAGCATGGGAAGGAAGCACCGTGAGTATGGCGGTCGCGCCTATTTGTCGAAGAAATGATCTTCTGGTTGTAGACATGGGGTTCTCCTCGTTTCAGTTGGTGGTATGCCAAAAATTGTGAGCGATTCGGTGAAATCACGATTTCTTTCGGACAAGTCTAGCCCAATGAGCAGGGTATGATTCAATGTATCAATGTGAACTCTATTTGTCAATGGGTTAAGTAAAAATTTTCCCGCTTTACAGAGTGACTCGGCTTGACAGAGTGGCACAACCTTTGCAGTTTATGCTGTGCAACCCCAGCTTTGTTAAATTATGTCGTGAATTGTGACCTGGATGTCTCAATAATAAAGTACTTTGTCACATTGCAAGGAGATTGAATGATGCAACGATTGCCTTTTGTTCTGGTTTTTATTTTATTTGCCTTTCAGGCTTTATCGGCACCTCTTTCCATTACCGGCACGCTCAGCGATGTTGAAAATATCGATCAAATCGTATTGTTTGAGATTTACGGGGATCAAACTTTTCCGGTGGATTCAACCACGATCGATAGCAGTGGGTCATTTCAGTTCGGATCCGATTTGAATTTACATCCCGGGTTTTACATGATTCAGTTAAATGAAAACAGCGCTATTGATGTCTTGCTGAACAAAGAGCCATTGGTTTTCCAGACCAGTGCGCTAAATCCTTCTGCAACCATGGAGGTGGAATCGAGCTGGGAAACACGCGAACTGTATAAAGTGATTGCTGAAAGGAATCAAATCAGCCAAAAGAAACAAATGATCAATCAGTTGCTGCAACTCTATCAGCAAGACTCTGTCAGTATCGAACTGATGAACAGTCTCGAAAATGAATTGAATCACCTGGAAGCGAGAATATTTGCTATTGACGGAGAATATGAAAAACAACATCCAGACAGAATGCTCACCCGTTTTTTGATCTATAACGATTACATTCCCGATTTCAATTCGAATGAACAGTTTCATGGAAAATATACGGATCAGCAGACATTTTTAAAAGACTATTTTTTCTATAATTTTGATTTGCAGGATTCTCTTCTTTTATATTCCAGAATAATACCCAATAAATATGAGACTTATCTTGGATTATGGGAGGCGAATCAGACCCAGTATACCCTGGCGATTCAACGTATTCTCGATATGGTCAAGGTAAATCACGAGCTTTATCAATTTACCGTCGAATTTTTTCTGCGTGCTCTGAAAAACAGCGAATTCAATGATTTGTTTGCTTATCTGAGCGATTTATATGAAGCAGAATTTGCCCAGGGTTGTGAGGTCGACAGGTTGGGATTCGATCCGACTAAAATCAAGGCTTTGAAAGAAAATCTGGCTGTGGGCAAGCCCGCTCCCTTGTTTGATTATGTGAATATCCAGGGAGAAGAAAAATCTTTGGAAAAATTGGATGCGAGAGCGACATTGTTGGTATTCTGGTCTTCCTGGTGCGGGCACTGCAAAGAGGCTATGCCAGAACTCAAAGCAATGTATGAAAAATATGACGACAAGGGTTTAGAGATTGTGGGTATTTCTTTGGATCAGCAAAGTGATCAGGCAAAAGCATTTATCAATGAACTGGCCTTGCCCTGGGACAACACTATTGACCCGTCACTATCAAAGGTCAATATCTCTGAAATGTACAATATCACACACACCCCCACACTGTATTTGCTCAATAAAAACAAGCACATTGTTGCCAAACCCAAAACGGTTTTATCGGTGGAAAAATCTCTGGATTTTCTGGTAACCGCTCGCCAGAGTGAGTAGAGTTGCACTGCGGCTGTGAGTGTTATTTGCAGCCGCAATCTGCTGAATCTCTGTATTCCTGCCTTTTGAAATAGTCCGGTATACAATATCAGTCTCGGCTATTCTATTTATTGATTTCTGTATTGATATATGATAACAGACGTTTGGCCAATTCTATTTTCTCTTTATCTGATAAGAAAAGAGTCCAAATTTTGTGTTCGTCTTTATTTTCCAACAATAACGTAATACTGAAATGTCCTTGCTGAAAACCCCGAATCTGGTCAAGAGAGATCGATCGGGAGAAAAGGGGGAACTTGCTGCTGAGGTGAGATTTATCCATTCTAACGAGGGGAAATTTCCACAACATCCAACCCATTGACCAACCCAGAATTGTGACGAGGGAAGCCAGGATGGTATTCAGCAAGGATAATTCCTCAAAACTGGATGTGGAAATTAAAAAGAGGGGAACAATAAATCCTGTCAGGGCCAATGCTCCGATGAGCCATCGTTTCGAATAATAGGCTTTTTGTTCTGTCATCGTTCGTATTTTTCATGTCGTTAGGGGATGACAATATGAACGGCTTTGTGCCATACACTTATTTTCATGGGTGTTTCACCCGTCATTTCGCCATCCGCGTTCACCGGTTGTCTGGGATCCGTTTCCAAGGTGATATCTTTGGCCCGCCAATGTTCAAAGGCCGTATCTATGCTTTTTTCTTCACTAAACAGGGCATTTGTTGTACTGGCCAGCAGGGCGGACAAGTTTTTTTCAGACATGACAATGACATCCAGAATGCCATCATCCATTTGGATCGTTTTGGATAATTTTAATCCCAAGATACCGGTACTGCCGATATTGGCGATCATGCAGGCGAGTCCTTGGGTTTGTACTTGCTTGCCATCGAGTGTTAAATTATATACAGAGCTTTTGCTTTTGAGTAAAGCGCGAAGTGCAGAAATAAAATACGCAAAAATACCATATCGATTTTTATTCTCACGATCTGCTCCTTTGACCATTTCAGCAGTGACACCGATTCCGACATTGAGCAAAAAATGGTGATTGTTGATGCTTCCCATATCCGCATGGATGGTTTTCGGGTTTTTCCTGC
>CAYNUX010000426.1:0-3822 GCA_964400115.1 uncultured Cytophagia bacterium | reverse complement strand
CATGAGCCGATCTCTTCGGGCCTGATTATCTGTACGAGCTTTCTGGCATTGTTTTTGGCGATTAACAAACGAAAAGCCGAGTTACAGGTCATGGGTAAGGACAGCACCAAAACCCGTTCTACACTTGGAAAATATTCTCCGGCTTTGCTGGATCAAATGATCATTACCATGACCTCGGCGTGTTTGATTTCCTATGCGCTTTATACGCTCGACGAGTCGACTGTGGCAAAATTCGATTCCAGAAATTTGGTCTTTACACTTCCATTTGTGATTTATGGGTTATTTCGTTATCTTTATCTGGTTCATCACACGGAACTGGCTGAAACACCTGAAATTGCACTATACAAAGACAAACCATTGTTTTTATGTATTTTGATGTATGCATTAACAGTGGCCGGAATTATATATATACCCTAAGAGGCGATAAATGACCGTTGCAGTGTTAAAAACGACTCCCACTACAGTTTTACATGATGTGGATAAATTACTACAGGATGCCCGGGTTTCGAGTGTCCTCGATCCTCAAAAAACGACTATTCTCAAGGACAACATATCGTGGCATTTTCCCTATCTGAGTGCCAATACCACTCCATGGCAACTGGAAGGTACCATACTAGCCCTTCAGAGACGTGGTTTTCAGGATCTTTCCAGCGTTCATAACAATACCGTTGTGACCGATCCGCGCAAGGGGCAGCGGTTGAATAAACTTGCGCCGCTTTATAAAAAATACAATATTACTGAATATGAAAATTTCGATCCGGATCAGATTCGTTGGATGAGATATGAGCCCAAGGCAAAAATGCTTGCCTTGGACCGAATTTATCCCAAGGGGATCTATATTCCGGAATACTTTATTGACAAAAATATCATCCATCTTCCCACAATGAAAACCCATATTTATACCACGACCACCGGCGCCATGAAAAATGCTTTTGGCGGGCTTTTGAATACCAAACGGCACTATACCCATTCGGTCATCCATGAGACATTGGTTGATCTATTGGCGATCCAACAAGAGATCCATAGTGGTTTGTTTGCGGTTATGGACGCAACGGTGTCAGGTTCCGGACCGGGTCCCAGGACGATGCATCCACACGATACGCATCTTTTGTTGGCCAGTGCCGATCAGGTGGCTATCGATGCGGTGTCAGCAAAAATTATGGGATTTGATCCATTGTCGATACCCTATATCCGGTTAGCCCATGAAAAGGGCTTGGGATGTGGTGATATCCGGGAAATCGAGGTTGTGGGAGAAGATATCGACCGCTATAATTTGGGATATTCAGTGGGCGACAATATGGCCAGTCGGGTCGGTGATATGCTGTGGTTCAGTCCGCTAAAGTTTTTGCAACGGCTCTTTTTTCACACCCCTTTGGTCTATTTTTTCGTGTTTGGTTCATTTTTTTACCACGATTATCTTTGGTGGCCGCTCAAGGGCCAGCCCCGGCAAAAGAAATTCAGAGCCAAAAGTCCGTGGGGGCAATTGTTTGAAGCCTATTCTGCAGAGTGAAAAAACGAGTTTGTTTTGTGTTTTTTATCAGACTCGCCCTTGGCCAAGCCGTCAATTTAGTGGAACATTCTCTTGATTTGCTGTATGGAATTGATTATACTGAAAGAAATACTTTACGTCCGCAGGAGGTCATCATGCGGCTTTACTGGCTTGCATTGGCTTTGATTTTTCTGGCTTGTGCAAATAAAGAAAAACAAGCCATCAAACGACAACAAATCCTGGAACTCTCTACTGCCTACCATACGCAGCGTGGCGCTGCAGCTCTGAACCGGAGCGATTATCCCAAAGCCATTGAGCATTTTCATCGTGCAACCGAGCTCACACCCACTGATCCGGCGACCTTTACCAATCTGGGAGTCACATACTATCGCATGGGTGAGATCGATTCTTCAATCAAAGTGTTTCAATCTGCGCTACGTTTACAACCCTCCTATGTCCCCGCACTTTTGAATATCGCCTCTGCGTACCTCGATAAGGGTGAGGATTCATTGGCCGAAACCGCTGTGCAAAAAGCACGTCAGGCAGAGCCCACAGATTCTAGAATTTATACGACCCTTGCATCAATTTATGAACAAAGAGGGCAAATCGATTCCGCTATCGAGTCCTATCAGATGGCCATAGAGTTCGATCCGTATAATCCTTCTTCCTATATCAATCTCGGCGTTTTATTCTATAGAAAGGGAATGTTACAGGAAGCAATCAAACAATATGAACTGGCTGTTGTACAGGATTCATTATTATCTGTAAGCTATTTTAATTGGGGCAATGCACTGGCGCGTTTATGTCAATTAGATCAAGCACTGCAAAAGTACGATCAGGCAATTGACCAAGAACCCAGGTTTATCAGCGCATGGAATAACAAAGGCCTCGTTCTAATGTCCATGAATCGGATAGATCAGGCCGCAAGTGTCTTGCACCATGTTTTAGAGCTGGATTCCATGGTGTCCCATGCATGGTTCAATCTCTCTATTCTCAAGGAGCATAAAAACAATCTGGATAGTTCGCTGTACTATATTGACCAGGCACTGCAACGTCAGAATGATATCGCACTGTACCATTTGCATCGGGGAAATGTGTTGATGAAATTGGATCTGGTTGACGAGGCTCAACAAGCGTTTGAAAATGCTATTGGATTGGATCCCAAACTGGCTATTTCTTATAATAACTATGGCAATGTCCTCTTAAAAAAACAAGATCCTCAAAAAGCTGTTCAGGCATTTGAACAAGCCCTGGGACTTTTTCCCAGTTATCTGGAACAGCGATATTTTACACAGAATCGCAATATAGAGCGTGGGTTATCCGATTTGTTGGGCGGCTGTACCTCGGCACAAAGTATGATCAATCAGTATTCAAAAATATATACCAATATGGCTCAGGCCTTTATTCAGCTAAAAGAGTATGAACAAGCTTTGAATATGACAAGACGTGCTCTTGAGCTGGATCCTTTGTTGGTCGAAGCGTTTGAACTCAAGGCATTTGCTCATCAAGAAAGAGACGAACCCCGATTTGCCGCCAGGGCGTTGGCCCAATCCAGGATCAATCTGGCACGTCGGGCCATTCAAATGGATTCACTGGCTGTGGCCACCAGACTGGCAAGAGAAGCTTTGAAATTTGCTCCTGATTTACCTCAGGCTTTTAGCGTTCTGGGCTTGAGCCTTGCCAATCAGGGCGATCAAAAACAAGGCGTCGCGGCGCTGGATAAAGCGTTGGCGCTGGATCCTGATAATGCACAGGTTTTGGCTGATTATGGAAATTATTGGGCCCGTCGTTCAGAATGGCAAAAGGCCCGGGAAGCTTTGGAACAAGCACTGGCGCAAAATCCTGAAAATGCTTCATTATTAGAAAAACTGGTAAACGTTTTAAATGCTCAGGGAAAATATTCACTCGCAAAGCCTTTACAAGCGCGAATTCATTTTTTACATGCCAAAGAATATCAATTAGCCGGATATTGGGATCAGGCAATGATTGCGTATCAACGTGCCATAGAACTGGAACAACAGCAAGCTGATTATTGGGCCGGGCTGGCTTTTGTATATGTCAAAAAACAACAAAACGAGCGCGCTCAGCAAACTATAGAAAAAGCCCTGGCGATAAATCCTGATAATGCTGTCGCTCTTTATACGCACGGATTGATATTGGGTGATCGCCAAGAATACCAAAAAGCCGTTAACGCATTGAGACGCTCCATTCAGAACGATCCGAATTATGGTCCGGCTTTTTATGCTTTGGCTGTGAATTTGTATTTTTTAAAGGATTATGAGCAGGCCTGGAAGCGACTCGAACAGGCGATGGATCTCGGCATTACCGTAAAT
>CAYNUX010000425.1:0-3839 GCA_964400115.1 uncultured Cytophagia bacterium | reverse complement strand
AAAAATTTTGATTTTATCTCCATTGGCACTAAAATTGACGAGAAGAGAAATGGCAATATGATTACTACGACCTGGCAAAGCGAGGAGCCCTGCATTCATGCTTCTTTTAACCTGGGATATTTTCAAAATCACAAATTAAAGGTTGAAGGAATTCCTCCCATTGCTGTGTATATGAATGAATATGGACGTACGGAATTACGCCAACAATTGGTTGCACATGGAATTTCCGTCCATGGCGAGATGGAAAAAAATGTGGCCGCGGATGTCGCGAACAGTATTTCATTTTATCAGGATATATATGGCACACCAATAATGAACCAATTTACGGCATCGGAAATACCTTTTGCCCATGGTCAGGCTTTTCCCGGAATGATTCACCTGTCACTGGGTACATTTTTGCATGAAGACAAGATCGGGTATAACGATCTTTTTCGTGCTCATGAAGTCGCTCATCAGTGGTGGGGATTGGGAGTGGGGTGGGATACGTATCATGACACCTGGATAAGTGAAGCCTTTGCTGAATTTTCTGCCCTGTGGTTTGTGCAACATTCGAGAGGGATCGAAACCTATTTTCAAATTTTACACTATTGGAAAGAACTGATCACCAGTAACCGTAAATATATTCTTGGGGATGGGAAAAAAGCCGGTCCGATATGGTTGGGTCCCAGAACCCGTACCACTGAAACTGAAGGTGATTATGATTTGATTATCTATAAAAAGGGGGCCTGGGTCTTGCATATGCTACGGAATCTCTTTATAGATTTGCATACATTAGAGGATGATAACTTTAAAGCCTTGATGCGAGAAATATATACGACATATGTTGGCAAAAAGACCACAACTGCTGATATTCAGCGTATTGTAGAAAAATATGCCGGAGAGAATATGGACTGGTTCTTCCGGCAGTGGATATATGGTACGGATATACCGAAATATGAGTTTGCATACAAAATCGATCAAAACTCAAAAGACGAGTATATCGTCACCTGCCAGGTGGAAACAAAAGGTGTTGATGAAAATTTTAAAATGTATATCCCTTTGCTGATTCAATTCGATGAGCAACAGTTTGCTCGTGTGCGTTACCTGATTCAGGGCAAGAAAATGACATTCAAACTCGCCAGTCTACCCATGAAACCCGAAAAAATCTATTTTAACGATCTCGAATCTGTTTTGTGCGAGGTTGAATACACAGATTTTGAGAAAGAGCACTGACCTTGATTCGAACCGAACATTTATAAATATGAGCGACTATTTTCAGAGTCCCCCCTCTCGCATAAAATAGTCGCTCTAAGACAGGTCCTGAAAGTGTACATTTGACGTGGCATCAATTTTTCTTATAGTCACTTGAGTTAATCGGCATTTATTCTATATTTTTATTCAACAATACCTGTAAAATATTGACATATTTTATAAGAGATTTGCATTTGGATTTTTAACAAGGATTAGCGATATTGGCAGGAACTAAATTTTTGGCAGACGATTCTTTACGGAGTCACCCCGTTGTCACGACAGGAACAAATCAAAATAAATCGATATCGCAGTCTTGTCATTGTATTGATATTTTTCATTTTTTTGATTCAGATTGTCCCCAAGCGTAGAAAAAAAACGATTTTACAAATTCCTGACTTTAAAGTGATAGTTGAGATGGAAACCGTACCTATAACCCATCAGCAGAATTTTATTAGGCCAGGAAAACCGAATCGGCCAACACTTTTTATGCCTCTCGAAGCAGAGAGGTTACCGGAAAATGAGACATTTTTATCCGGTTCGACAACAACGAACAGTTCCATCGGTATAGCAGAGGTCAATACCCGGAGCGATACAGTGCAGCCCCGTCCAATTTTCCAAAAGATGCCTGAATTGGATAAAAATGCAAAAAAGATTAATGGTCGGGTAGTTCTTTTGCTCAAGGTGGGCACAAAAGGAGACATCCAGGATCTCGTCGTGAGTCAAAACAGCACCCAAAGAGATGAGGCAGAGCAAGCTGCCATTCGGGCCGCACGACAAAGCCGTTATCGTCCCGGAACCATCGGCGGTAAACCGTCAGAAATGTGGATGCGTTTGGAGTATGGTTTCGGTCACAAATAGAAAAGACCTGTCAATATCATGACAGGTCTTGCATCAAAAGTGATGTGTTTTCTAGCCCTTTACAACAAAAATAACCAATTTTTTCGGCACGATCAATTTTTTCACAATTTGTTTGCCTTCAATGTGTTTTTGAACCTTATCGTCTGCCAACGCCAGTTCAAAAATAGCGTTCTGATCCGCGTCTGCAGGGGCATCGATTTGTGAACGAATTTTACCATTGATTTGAACGCCCATTTGGATCGTATCTGCAATGAGCATGGATTCCTCGTGCTTTGGCCAGGAGGCATTGAAAACGCTATAGGGTTTTCCGATTTCCTGCCATAATTCTTCGGCCATATGTGGGGTAAAAGGCGCCAAAAGTTGTACCAGAGTTGTACAGGTTTCAGACCACAGCTTTTCGTTCCATTCCTCTTCTGCCACATCCTGGATATAGAGATACATTTCATTCACCAATTCCATGATACGGCTGACGCAGGTATTGAAATGGAACCGCTCCAGATCGATAGTCACATGTTTTATCGCATAATGCATTTGTCGTTGCACGGCCTGAAAGTGTTCAGATTCTGAACCTTCAGGGTTGGCATTTTTAACCTGATAGATCAAACGCCAGACCCGTTTCAGAAAACGAAAGATACCGATGAGACCTTCATCGCTCCAGTCTCCTCCTTCTTCATAGGAACCCATGAACATCATATAAAGCCGAAACGTATCAGACCCATATTCAGTGACATAATCATCGGGGTTGACCACATTTCCTCGCGATTTGGACATTTTCGCACCCGCATTGGTGATAGTGCCCTGATGCACGAGTCGTTTAAAGGGCTCATCGAAATCGATATAACCAAAATCGTGCAACGCTTTGGTGAAAAACCGTGCATAGAGCAAATGCATGACGGCGTGTTCTGCGCCTCCGACATACTGATCCACGGGCAGCCACCGGTTGATCAATTCTTTGTCAAAAGGACGGTCATCCAAATCGGGATTGGGAAATCGCAAAAAATACCAGGAAGAACACACAAATGTATCCATTGTGTCAACTTCACGCCTGCCTTTACCTCCACATCGAGGACAAGCGGTGTTAACAAAATCCGGATTAGTGCTTAACGGCGACTCGCCCTTGCCACGAAACTCTACGGCATCGGGTAACATTACGGGCAGTTGATCTTCCGGCACGGGAACCTCGCCACAATTTTCACAAAATATAATGGGAATGGGTGCTCCCCAATAGCGCTGCCGAGAAATGAGCCAATCGCGCAGACGATAATTGATTTTTTTGTCTCCCCATCCTTTTTCTTTCAGCATATGAATCACGGCTTTTATGCCTTCCGGTGACGACGACAATCCATTGAATGGCCCTGAATTGATCATAACACCGGGCTCTTCAAATGCTTTGGTTAATTCGGATTCCAAAGGCTTGCCATCTTTACTGATGACCTCACGGATGGGTAATTCATACTTTATAGCAAATTCAAAATCGCGTTGGTCATGGGCCGGGACAGCCATAACTGCACCCGTACCATAGGTCACCAAAACATAATCTGCTATCCATACAGGGACCTGTTCACCATTCAATGGATTCACACAATAAGCACCGGTAAAGACACCATTCTTTTCACGTTCAGTAGAGAGGCGATCGATCTCTTTGGTTTTGCGTGTTTGTTCCACATAGGCACTTACAGCTTTCCGCTGTTCAAGAGTCGTGACCCGATCTACAAGGGGATGTTCAGGCGCCAACACCATATACGTCACAC
>CAYNUX010000424.1:1979-3841 GCA_964400115.1 uncultured Cytophagia bacterium | reverse complement strand
AATC
Source organism: uncultured Cytophagia bacterium (assembly GCA_964400115.1). Classification (GTDB taxonomy): domain Bacteria; phylum Zhuqueibacterota; class Zhuqueibacteria; order Residuimicrobiales; family Oceaniaggregativiventaceae; genus Oceaniaggregativivens. Next base: position 3,837 of record CAYNUX010000424.1, on the reverse strand, counting down.
TTTCGAGCAAACTGATTTCTTTTTTCGGTCAAATATGCCGAATCCATATGGTTTGGGTGAATTTGGCAGTTCCGCTGTCGGACTCTTTGATGATCCATTGTTGAATACCCATATCAATCCGGCTTTATTGCTCTCTTCCCTCAAAGGTAATCACTGGATCTATCTCAACTTTCGCAATGATCTGGAGAAAAACGAGCAACGGTCTCATTATTATCCCATGCGCTATGATTATATCTGGTATCCCCGTTATTATCAGCAGTCACGTACGGTTTTAAATCCCATCTTTTCCGGTGCCTATATAGTGCAGGCAGTACCGGCAAAAGTGGCGCTGGGAGTTTCCTATCAGCTGTTGCTCAGCGACGAATCTTATTACGATATTCCCCAGGATATTTATAAATCAGAGCTGGGCTATGATTTTGCCGGTAATCGTATGAGTGAAGATGGAAATATACCGATTGTTGACAAGTACAAAGGCGCAGATGAAATGCATCACCGCGCTCATTTTTTCAATACCTATGCGAACTGGCGTATCCATGCACGGGTGACACTGGGCGCCAGAGTGGGATTTACCACATTCGACAGACAAGGAGAGTGGGGCAAGCTGAACCAGGATGACCGGAATATTTATTATAACGAGCTTTCTAAACATATGGATTGGCAAACACGGGATCAAAATTACGATCACCTCGATGCCAGTGGCGGTGTATCGGTACAGGTGAGCTCTAAAACGCGATTGGGTGCACAGATAGGATATCTGTGGGGCGATGTCGATCAGGACTATACCAAGGAAAACGAATTTTTGTATCAGTATGGCGAACAAAATACAGGCACTGACTGGAGCTATCGTGAAGGCCTGGGATCAAAAATGCAAGACTGGCAAATGGATGGCCATTCCTGGAATGGCGGGGTGAATCTCTTGTCGGATTTGTCTGATCGACATCGGCTTGTGATCTATGGACAAACCCGGCAACATCATTCTGATATCGATCTGGCATCGACCCTTTATGATACATCCTTTTACTCTTATCATAACGAGTATGAATATGATAATGTAAACAGGATCTATGACTCAGAGTCCAGGTATGGGTTGCAGGATAACCGAACCGGGTTCGGGAACCAGGAAGAAAAGTATTATCGTCTCGCTGTGGCGTTGCAATGGCAGGTGACCCAGAGTTCGCGGCTTTCGTTCGGGATGAACTGGACCTCACTGTCTCGATATATCGAAACTGTCGAATCGGTCAGATCCTATCGCGAGTCCTATCATGTGTGGAGCCGACAAGAGGGAACTGAGGCGGATAAGAATGAATATATCTCGGAAACAAAAGAGATCAAAAATCTGGAATGGGACTTTGAGGCCAGTATGCTCGATTTTCAGATCCCTGTTTATTACCAGCAAACCATCAGCGACCATGTGGAACTCGTGTTGGGATTCAATCGTCGGATGCAGGACAATGATATCCGTGATGTAACTCTGGCAATATATGATTATTTTTATCAAAGAAATAATGGTTCAGAAACAGAAAAATCGAATTTCGGAGAACGGTATACCGAACCCGCGGAACACCAATCCGAGGTGACCACAACAGTGCTCGCAGGATTGGTCATCAAACCGTCTGAAATGGTGGAAATACGATTGTTGGCGTCCCCTATCTATCGGGATACCTATGAAGGATCCGAACTGGACGAAATCCAGTGGTGGCTGGATTTCAGTCTAACCCCCTGATCCGGAATGAGCAAGAAAGTATTGAGATTTGTGATAAATTTTTCTAGTTTGCATATCGGACCGTAATTGTGGTTTTTAATTTTTATTCAATGTCGTGACTTATGAAGAATATTAAATCCTTGTATACACTTTTCA
>CAYNUX010000424.1:0-1969 GCA_964400115.1 uncultured Cytophagia bacterium | reverse complement strand
AGTGTTGTATTGATCTGCACTTTGCTGACAAAAACTCGTGCCCAAACTTTGACGGTTGAAAATCGTCTGGACTCTTTACGTTCGGAACGAATGGAAACACATCTGAAAAGGGATTCTCTTCAGCACCAAATGGATAGTCTTGCTGTTGTAATTTATGAATATAAATCTGTCAAAAATCAGGGCTATTTTGAAAAAAGAAAACTGCAACAATATTTGCGCGAATCTGTACAACTCTCTGATCAACTCCAAAATGTTCAATTAAAGGCATCTCATTTAGACGAGCAAATTGCAATACAGAGTGAACGATTACTTTTATACTATGATCGAAAAATAGATTCTCTGATGCAGCATGTTTCGCAAGAGTCAGAGTGGACCCGGAAAATAGCTGAATTGCAGCAAAAGCGTCAACGATTGGAAAAATGGCTGGAACCGGATAAAGCCATAGAGTCCGTTTATGATATAGAGGTTTCAGAGACCGATACGCCGGAAGAGATAGATCTCAAGGTTTCATTTTATCGGGATCAGGCACAACGACTTGTCGTACAAGCCCAGCAGATGAACGAACAAATCAACAGAGTTCGACAAGAAAACCGAATCAGACAACGAATGTCTGATTTGGTTGATGATGTCACTCTTTTTGCCCAGAACGATGAATTGGTTGTGGTTGAGAATCCACCCAAGAGAACGACTATTGAATATGCCGGGCCCATCGGTAATCCCGAGGATGCTCTGCGGGGGTCCGAAGAAAAAGCTGTTCCGGAGCAGAGCTTGATCACAGAGCCAACGATTTATCCGGATATAAAAAGTATGGCACCCCAAAAGCTGGAGCACTATATTCGTGTCCTTGAAAATCAAGAACAAAGATACAGTCGTCTGGCGGACAGTCTGCGCCAGATGGCTGAAAAATATGAAAAAGAGGCTGAAAAGCTGAGGAACAGTCTGAAACCATACTAGATGAAAAATTTATCCGTACGGGTTTTTATCATTTTCGTTGCTCTTTTTTCCGCCAGTTCCGCTCAAATAAGAACACAAAATCGTGTTCAATTCGGACTGGAGCAGGATAATAACGTCCTCGAGTCACTCTCTCATGCCAAAAGCGATCAATCAGCCCGTCTTTTACTCTCTTCCCGTGCCTGGTGGCAGCACTCCTTCGCACAGATCGCCTTTAGCGGGCAAGCTGGTCTGCAAGGATATCGCCAGATTGAAACTGAACATAAAACCATCCAGCAGATCTTGCTGTCTTGTCGCTTTGACGTTCTGGGAACCAGGCTGGGCGTGAAAGGATGGATGCGGAATAAAGCCTATTTTAATAAAAATCATGATTACTCTGTTCTGGGCGGAGCGCCATTCTGGTCTGCCTCTCTTTTTGATATTCATAGCTTAAGTGTGGGACTGGAAACGGAGCAGCTAACCTATTCCTCTTTTCCGAGATACAATTACCACCGGTTGGAATTCACTGGCCGTTGGAGCACCCGGCTCTCCCGTCAGCTCTCGATTTCTGCGATGATCATCAATGACCGATACCGGGTCAATCGTCCCGCCCTGAGAGTTCAACCCACATCTTTGACCTGGCAGACACTTGATGAGGATCTGGAAAACCGTGAAACAAGACTCGGAATATCAATGGACTGGTTCAGTGACTGGCTCATGCAAGCTTTTTTGTTTTATGGCGCCAATCGATCGAACAGCCAGGGGGCGGCGTTCCGGCGATGGATTGTGTCCGTCAACATGAGTCGGGAGTTCAAGACAGTGCTCGTGCGACTTTTGATTCATTTGCAGAACAAAACCTTTACCGATGATCATTTCCCGGATCTTCCCCTGGATATCGATACCGAAAGGGAAGAAAGCAACTTTGTGATTTTTGATCTCTCTTTTCCGGTTTTTTCCAACACCACACTTGTGGGCAGAATGTCCAGGTATCGCAACGAATCGCCTTTTCCGTTTTATTATTATGACAAAGTATTGTTCG
>CAYNUX010000423.1:0-3856 GCA_964400115.1 uncultured Cytophagia bacterium | reverse complement strand
GGCTGTTGTGAATAATATTGCCTTACGTAACGATATTTCTTGTCCCTTACAGATCTTATCATATCAAACGATTCATCAAACCTGTCGCGATGAGAAAAGACATAGTCACGGGGTTTTGCTTTTTGATCGCCCAGAAAAGCTCTTCCCTGCATCCAGGCAGGAATCGGTATGCCCGCCATAGAAAGAACTGTGGGACCGAAATCGATCGAACTGATCAAATCATCATTTATGCTTCCCGGCTGAATGACGTCTGGCCATTTTATGATCAGCGGAATCAGCGTGCCGGAATCATAGGGCCAGCGCTTGCCGCGCGGCAATCCATCTCCGTGATCTCCCCAAAAAAAGACAATCGTATTCTCTGCAATCCCTGCATCCTCCAGTTCTTGCAGCAACTGTCCTGCTTTGGCATCCATCTTGTGAATCTGATCATACAGCCGTGCAATGGCTTTGCGCACCAGCAAGGTATCCGGGTAATAAGGCGGCACCTCAACGTTAGCCGGATCAGTCATCTCGGGTTCCTGCCACGTTTTACTCTCGTGCGTCTGGGTATCATTGAAAACCGCAAAAAAGGGTTGGTTTTTGTCAGGTCGGTTTTTCCAGTGAGCGGTTTTGCTGCATTCATCCCAAATGGTGACAGGAGTATATGAAGAGTCGGAAAACTGATAATCGGTCTTGGCATTGTTGGTACAATAATATCCGGCCGCACGAAGGAATTCGGGGAACGCTTTTACAAATGGCTGAGGTACGGTTTGATAAGGTGTCGGCAATTGATCGGTACGTCCTACATGGCTCGTGCGCATATGATGGGTTCCGATGGTGGTAGGATACATACCGGTTATAATTCCGGAACGTACCGGAGCACAAACAGGAGAAGTGGTGAACACCTTGTCCAGGCGCATCCCCTCGCTGGCGAGCTTATCGAGATTCGGTGTTTTGGCGACTTTATCAGCATAACATCCCAGCCTGGGACTGATATCTTCGCAAGAAATCCAGAGGATGTTCGGTCGTTTTTTCGGTTGGGCGGCCACCCTCCTCGATAACACCCAAGAGCTGGTACTGGCAGCCATCGCAGTGGCAGCCAATTGCATAAATCGTCGTCTGTTCATAAGTATCCCCGAATAATCAAAGTCATTTACAATTAAATTACTAAATCGCGGTAACAATATCAAGTGCGTCGGCAGGACAAGCGATTTTGCATGCCCCGCATCCCACACATTTTTCTTGGGAAATAACTGGTTGAGCATAGACTCTATCATCATCAGTCACAATTTTGATGGCATCGAATTCACAATAAAATTTGCACCGGTCACACTCTGTGTTTTGCACTAAAAGACATTTGTCAAACGCAAGTCTGGCTAAACCGATCCGCAATTCGGCTTTCTTTCGCCGCGAAAAGGGGGTAATCGCTCCACTCGGACATACGCTTCCACACCGGACACATTCAGGAAGACAATAGCTCTTGTCGAATGTGATGACAGGCGTAAAAAGACCGGAAAAATCCGATTCACGGTCTGCGTTGAGAATCTGTGTAGGACAGGCAGCCATACAGTTGCCGCATCGGGCACAGGTGACCTTGAAACGATCTTCCGGCAAAGCTCCGGGCGGTCGCATGGGGTGCTCTCTGGATTTAAAAAAAGACTTGGAGAAAAACCCCACCCCGATCGAGCCGATCATTATGACAAACGATCGGCGCAAATGAAATTCAGGCGTTGTGCTATGTCGCGCGAAGAACCTTCTTATTTTCGAAAATATATCCTGCAATCCACCAAGGGGACAAAGGCGGGCGCACCACAAATGCGGAAACAGAACACTGATCAACAGGATTGCGACGAGCCCCAGGCTCTTGAGGAAAACAAATATCAAATCCTGATGCACGACCATCCCATCAAAAAACGATTTCCACATGACGACAGGATCGAGATAAATCAAAATAGGAAAACCCAGCAGCGAAAGGGCCATGGCGACAATAAAGAGACCGGTGCCAAGCCTGGGAAACCGGTTCACAGTTCGCTGGTTAAAACCGAATCTGGAGACATAACCGCACACCATTCCCGGCGCACAGAGGTATCGGCAAAACCAGCGATGTCGCAGTGCAACCAAAACAAGACTCGTTCCCCCCAGCAGTGCAAACCAATGCAGGGTGTGTGTGGAAAAAAGTCGATTTAACAATAAATATGGACTCGACCATATATATAATCCTCCCCATCCGGCCAGAGAGAATGGCAGTGAAAAGAATATGGCAAAGACAAGCATCGCGAAACGAATATAACGGTGCACGCTTTTCATCCGAGGTTGACGTTTTGACGTTTTAAAATCGATTGTACTCTGGTAATATCGACTTGTTGTGATGAGCTTTGAGATTGTCCAGCGACAGCCGCGGCAACGCCTGCACCCTGGCCGGTAACCAGACAGGTTCCAATAATCCGAGTATCTTCAACCAGACTTTTTTCAAAACAAAAACACCGCCCTGATACGATAAGATTTTTGGTCTTTTTGGGAAGTAAAGACCGATAAGGAATCTGCCACAAGGGGCGTTCCTTTACAGGGATCCTTTCGCCCTTGTACAGAATAGAGGTCCAGGCCCCGCTGACACCGATGACATCGTTGAAACGTTTAAATGTCATCGAATCTTCCAGAGTCAGCCGGTATGCTCCATCGAGAATACGGGACATGCGTACACCGATTTGTGAGGCCGTATCGAGCAAAAACACTTTCTCATGACCCGGAGTGGAGCGAATTTTCTGGGTGTTCTCCCAGATCTGAATTCGATATTTTTGCTGCAACTCTGACAAGGCATACAGATCGATACCATCCTGATCATCTTCCCCATGCATATTGAACCAATTAACACTGGGGATAGGGGTGGGTTTTCCCACATTGCACTTTTCATACCCCGACATGGAAGGATCGATTCGATCCACATTTCCCAGGCGATGAACCAGTCCAATATGATATTTCATATTCTCATAGCCCTCTCCAGCCAAATGCAGGATATCGCCATCACCGGTGCTGTCGACAACCATTTTGGGAGCGATGGCGACGCGGCCTGATTTGGTTTCCAGAACAACGGCCTTGATCCAACCGTTTTCGACAATGACATTGGAGGCCCAGCAATGATAGAGAGTCTTTACCGAAGACTCGAGCATCATTGCATCGAGGACATATTTGCCTGCTTCGGGATCGATCACAGGATTGACCTCATGAATAGCCATACCGAGGTCTGCCAGACGTCGAGCAATTTCATCACCAACACCAAAAATAACCTGCTTGAATTGGCCAACCTTATCTCTTGCATGGGTAGAGAGCAGGGGTAAAACCAACCCTCCGGTCCACAATCCTCCCAGGTGATTATAGCGCTCTACAAGTATGGTATTGGCACCCACCCGTGCAGCGGCCAATGCTGCGGCCACGCCAGCAGGGCCTCCACCGACAACCAGCACATCGGGTTCTTCGATGACAGGAATCTCTCTGGCAGGTTCGGTGATATAGCCTTTACCTGCCGTTCCGGATTCAGAGGTCTGTTCCCGGGATGAACGTTCACCACATCCGATACCACTCATTGCGGCAGCGGCCGACCCCATCAAAGCAGTCAAAAACTTTCGACGTTGCATGCTCCCTCCTCACTGGATCGTAAAAAAACAATCAAAAAATGGTTCACATTGGCTTAATATCTTAAATCTTTGTCTAAAAAACAAGATATGAAAAGATCGAGGTTTTTAACGATTCTATTGAAATCAGAAATATGATTTTTTTCAAGGTATTGCTTGGTTATGGTTAAAAATTTTTATACGTTAAAACACTTTTTCAAAAAGTATTCTGGCACATGTAATATAGCAATTCCAATACTGTTTCACAC
>CAYNUX010000422.1:0-3860 GCA_964400115.1 uncultured Cytophagia bacterium | reverse complement strand
TCGGTGGTCGGCATGCGCCGGAATTCGTGGTCGATTTCCCCCGGATTATGCAGCATTCAACCCCCCTTATCCTGGAAAGATTAAAGTAGAACTTTGCTTCAATTCTATGAAGCTCCCATGGGGCTCTGCGCCGGTCCGATTTTTTCAGGTAATATTGATAATTATCACTGTCACCCAGCTGGGCGTAATAGCGCAGTAGAATCCGGTAGCCCTGGTATCTGACATTCTTTTCCAGCCGGGGAATCAGCGCTGCGGCCTGTTTGGGCTGCTTTTTTTCAAGATGGGCGTTCATGGCCAGAAGAATGGTGTTGTGCCTCCAGGTGGAGCCTTGAAGTTGATCATGGACTTTGAGGATTTCATCAATTGTGGGTTTTTTAACGCGGCCTCAAGGTGCTGCTAAATCGATAGACCGGGCGTGTAAAGATATTCGTGGTCATAAGCCTCTGGCTCAATCTCACGCAGCAGGCTTTCAAGCTCATCCAGATCATCGTTGTTGAGGGCGCGGATGAGTTTTTCAATATCCATTCGATTTTCTCCTTTTTTCCATTAATTGCTTTGTTCAGTTGCTGTGACAATACCCAGTTGCCTGGTGCAGCCTGCCGTTCAGGTTCTTTTTGATGGCAGAAACGCCATCAGCCAGCCCGGCAGGGCGGCAGCAAACCGCGCTATAATGTTCTGGCATTGCGCTTCAAAAAAGGAATAGTTGCCGTAGGCCTCGCCGCTTTGAGCATCTACCAGGTCTGACACTCCCCGCAGGATGAGGCAGGGGAGGTGTGCCCGTGCTGCCACCCAGGCGATGGCACCCGATTCCCAATCGCCAGCCGATGCGCCGTATTGGCTGATCAGGGTTGGTATGTCGTCTGGTCGGATATCGCGGTCAGCGGAGACCAGCGTCCCACGCACGACAGGCTGGGGGGCAGGGTCTGGCACCCAGCTCAGGTCCATGGTCACGCTGTAGTGCCGGATGGCCTGCTCGGGGTCGGTCATCTGTTCCATGATGTCATAGATGACGGTCTTTTCTGCTAAAACGACTGTGTCCCTTTCGATTTGACTGGCAAAGCCGCCGCAGGTGCCCAGGTTGATCAGCCGTTCGGGCTGCCACCGATCAATCGCATATTGTGTGGAGGCTGCAGCGGCCACCTTTCCCCAACCGCCGTGCAAAAAGCTGAGGTTCTGTCCGGCCAGCGTGGTCTGGAAGCAATCGCCAAAGGGGCTGGGCTCCGTTTGAGCCTCAGGAAAACACGCCAGCAGGGCGCGCCATTCAGCCCCGGCCGAAACCAGGATGCAGACCTCCGTTTTTTCAGGCAAAGGCGTCAGACTTTCCGTCCCAATGAACCCATATAGATGACAAACATCTCAGGTGGGGTCAGGTTAACCAGCTGATCCACAGCATCATCATGATAGGCGCCGATGGCGCAAACACCGCAGTTAATGGATTCGGCGGCCAGGTGAAGATTCTGACACACATGCCCGGCATCCAGATAGAGGTAGCGATAGCTGCGTTCAGCATAGCGCCAGACGGTGCGGTAGGGCACAGCAGCCCAGATGAAGGTCACCGCGCTGGTTTTCACCTGACGCTGTCCCATGCAGGCTTGGGTCAGTTCTTCATTGAAATCATCCCGCAGGTCCAGGGCAACCAGCTTGTGTTGAGAGGCGGCATACCGATAGAGGCCAGGCGTCAGGCCTTCCACCTGATTGATCGAGAGATAGGTTTCGAAGGGGTGACGGCAGCCTGCTGAGGGGACGGTTCGCAGGGTGACTTTGCGTTTCTCGTTCACTTTCTTGACCCCCTGCGTCAGCCACAGCAGGTAGGCAAGTTCTTCCAGTGAGAGAACATCTTCTTCCTGATAGTGGCGGACGGAACGGCGCTCTTCAATCGCTTTGCGCAGGTCATAAGATCCTGTGTTAATCGTTTCCGGGTCTGGCAGGTCCATCAGGGGGTTGCCATCTTCCAGCGGGATCTCATAGGGGGGCTGATGCTTTTCTAATCTCTGATCCGCTTCACTGATATTTGGGTACTTGGTTTCATCAACAAATGAATAGGGATTACCTTTGAACATGATCTAATTTCCTAATTATATGTTTTAGCTTTTATACGTCTTTCTTCCAATATTTGCACATTTGCAGATCATCAGGAAGCATAAAAAATTTTCATCAATATATGCTTCCTAATTCAATATGATTAAAGGTTAGGGTTAACTCATGTTTAGATTATTATCCTTTATCGCTTCACGAATAATCGCATTTCTTTTATCAGAAAATTGAAAAAGGGTTTCGATATTTTTTCTAAGAATTTTGGATGTGATTTGTTTATTTATCCTTAAAAGCGAAATGGCTTTTTCCAAAAAGGTTATGTCCAATTTTCGCAAATTTCTTAAGGTTTCTCTATCAGTAATACTTTGTTTTTCAGAGAATACTTCTCCTCTCATCCTGCCTTGAATCGCATAAATATGTTTCGCTGCCTCTGCTTCCCAGTGATTGAATGTTTCGAAAATAATTTGAATATGTGGATCAAGAAATTTATATGAGTAGAACATGCGAGAAACTGTCGGAAAATGATTAACCAATCCCTTTTCAAATAATTCATCAGCCAAAACCGTCTTGGGCAAAACAATCAAAGATTTTGTTAACCTACCATCAATGTTATCTAAACCCGAATTTCGAATGAACTGCAAATTCATTTCTAGCTCATCCAAAGACATCTCTGGGTCAAACATAATAAAACCTGGATCTACTAAGATACCTAATTCGCTAACAACTTTTATCATTTTTGCGTTAAGTTCAGGGCGTACGCCTTTTCTATATCGTAAAAGTTGTGTTCTACAACCAGATTCGATCCCCAAGAATACTTCTCTTAGTCCTGCTTGCTTGAGTAAACTAAAAAATTCTGCAATTTGCTTTTCATTTCCAATTTGATTTATAGTTCGCACGCTTGTACTGATAAAAAAACCAAGATTCGATTTGATTCTCTGACTACTTATTGCTGAAATTATTTCTCTCGATAATTGGATTATACGTTCAATATCATCGCCAATGAAATCTTCATCCGAAAAATATGGATGAACCACTCCAAACTTTGATAAGTCTTCAAGTTCATCGATAACATAACGAATAGGAAACGGCCTCCATTCTCCAGAGCCATATCTTGCATTAATTGAACAAAAACTACACTTCCTCCATGGGCATCCTCGGCTACTTTCAATTCGAACAATTCCTTGCCTGTTTAATGTTTCAGAAAGCAAATCTCGAGAAGGATGAGCAACTTTAGAAAGATCCGTTGTACTCCTTTCAGTATAAACAACTTTTCCATCGATATTCACTGCTAAATTTGGAGTATTTTTTGAAATAAGCCAATGTTTAATTTCAATTAGAGAACGTGATTTCGAGTGTAAAAAGACAGCTTCGGTGATGCCAATAATAGAATCTTCCCCCTCTCCTAACACACAAATAATGTCAGGATATTCTAAAAGAAGGATTTCACATGCAAAAGTTGGTAAAATATTCCCAACCACGATTAGGGGTTGTTGCCCTTGGTTGCTAAATAATTGCTCTAGGATAACATGTAAATTTATATGTGCCCCCATTTGTGCTGATATTCCTACAATTTCACTTGTAATAAGTTCGCTAATACAATATTTTAGAGGCGTGAGCTGAAGGGAATATGTAAATATCTGAACCATATTGTCAAAAGTTTTCTTTAAAACTCCTGATAATAGTTCAATCCCTATCGGCTCATTAAACTCTTCCCTAGAACTTCCACATTCAACTAATGATATTTTCATAATAAAATAAGCAAAACTTTATTTACTTCCAAAGTACTTTCTCCAAAGATTCCGGATAAAATCGAAAGATAATTTGCC
>CAYNUX010000421.1:0-3863 GCA_964400115.1 uncultured Cytophagia bacterium | reverse complement strand
TTGCTTCTGTTGTATATTCATCTGGGTTTTTCGGTAACAATGGTTGTCGGCAAACTTTTTTTTTAAAACGCTGCCCTTGCAGGGCGTAGAATAGCAGCAAAGAACAAAGCATCTTATAAAACAGGCTTTTTTTGTTTATCAGTGCGAATAGGATTTCCAGAGTTGAAGAATTTCGGTTTTCCTAACAGAGTTTTACTCATCATAGGGGTCTAAAATGAAAAACCTGGTTGATGATCACCCGTCTGTACAGCTAGATACCGTCAAAAGAGAAAATTTTAATAGTCATGAGCTTTTTTATACACTATTGCTTTTTGCCAGTGCCGGTGCCATTGCCTGGGCCATTCGGGGTACATCCGGATGGGGAGGGGTGGATGGCACCCTCATACCCGGACTGACGTGGGGGATGTTATGGTGGATCATCTGGTCTCGTCGAGGACTGGATGCCCGGCATGTGGCTCTGTGGCTTGGACTCGGCATCGCCCTGGGCGGTGAACTGGGATACGGCCAATATGTGTCCTGGATTCTGGGCACCTTTTATGTCGGGAATGAAACCCTGCCGATCTCTCCTGTTACCGGGTATATCTGGTTCTTTATCTGTGGCATGGGCTGGGCTGCGCCCGGTGGTATTATGCTGGGATGGGCTTTGACAGGAAAAACTTCGGCCGGACGATGGGTCGTCCGGTCGCTGTGGATGATCGTGTTATTACTCATTCTCTTTGCCTGGCCACTGGTGGACACCCTGGCACTCTGGCTGGCTCAGACCTGGCCCAATTTACTGTTTCCACACGCCGATATGGGGATCTATAGCGGTTCCCTGGATCACCATCTCTCCCGCACGATCTATACCAACACCCAAAATGCTCTGGTGATCGTTTGGCTGGTCGGCGCGTTGCTGCTGGCCCTGCTACAAAAGGATCGAACCACCCTGATCTCTGGTCTGGTACTTTCGGTAGGATTTGGATTCGGATTCATGATCAGCGCGATCTGGTGCCTCGGATATGGTTTCGATTCCGGTTATATCGACTGGTGGAAGATGTGGGAACTGACAGCAGGATTTTTTCTGGGCATGCTCTATGCGGTCATCATGGTTTGGGCGAGTCACCATGCAAAGACAATAAAAGAGTCGGGTGATATTCCCTTGCAAGAGCCTTCCGGCAAATCCGGTACGCGAGCGTTTACGGTAACTCTGTTTCAGGCTCTTGCCGGCTCGATCCTTATTTTTGTGGCCGGATTTGAATATTTCTTTTGGACCGGTCTCTTTTTGGCGGTGTTCTTTTTCTTTACCATCATGTTCACCTTGTTTGGCAAACGGCAAAGAGGGGCTAAAGAGTCCATTTTCAATTGCCAAAAAAATGTCACAGTGATATACGCTTGGTTCTTTCTATGGTTCATGCTGTTCCACGGCGGCTCCGAACGAGCAGGGATTTTTCTGGGTCTCTATGGCGAGCAGGCGGTCGATCAATATGCCTGGCCAATAGAACGAATTCTGCTTTTTGCTCCGGTTGCAATCTTTTTGTTTCTGATTGCCGTTTATAGAATGCGCAAAATCCTTCAACAGGATACAGGCTATCTCGAAAACCTGTTTTCACCCAAGGTTGCCGTTCATCGCTTGTATGCAATTTTGGGCGGTCTCGTGTTTATCGGCGCGCTATCCATTTGGCCTGCCAAAATCAGCGTCTTTTATGCCTTGTTTGTTTGGTTAGGGATCATTGCGAGCGCTCATCTTGATGATTTTTCCAGTGATTGAGTTCTGTATTCTGACACATACTCTATCGGTGGTCTATCCACATTATTTATGATTATCCGCGTAGAAAAGATCAACATGTTCTGGTGACCCGTTTTACAGGGGAGGATATCTTTTCAGGATCAGATAGAAAAATATTACAGGTTTTCAAGAATAGAAAAGTTGTAATCGCCGGAGGGGAGCCAAACAGCTGAAAAGCAAAGACGCCAACACGTATGCCAAATACACCCTTTACTCTACTGTATGAAGGAAATGAAAAGTTCAACAGGTAAATTCCAAGGGAGGAAATATGGGACCCATGAAAACATTCAGATACAAGTGGGTGCTGTTTGTGGTTTTGGCTGTATTGTTGTCTCTTTTTCAGATAAATTGCGAGTCAACACCCAAAGACGTTTCACCGGGGTATACGATAGCAGCATATTATTTTCCCAATTATCATCCCACCGATGTACGACATAATGAATTCCATGGTCCTGGATGGAGCGAGTGGGAATTGGTGAAAAATGCCAGGTCCAGGTTTTCCGGACATCAGCAGCCCATTGTACCATTATGGGGATATACGAATGAATCCGATCCCAAAGATATGGCACAGAAAATCGATGCTGCGGCTAGTCATGGTATCGATGCCTTTATCTTTGACTGGTATTATTACGATGACGGGCCCTTTTTGGAGAAAGCCCTTGAGCAAGGTTTTTTTGGCGCGCCTAATAACGACCGCGTAAAGTTTTCACTCATGTGGGCTAATCATGACTGGAAAAATATTCATCCGGTAACCAAACAAGAGCTGCTGGCCGGTCCCGAGATCCTCTATCCCGGAAAAATCAGCAAAGCGACCTGGGAAAAGATGACAGATTATATTATCGAGACCTATTTCAAGCACCCATCGTATTGGCTCATCGACGGCGAACCTTATTTTTCGATCTATGATCTGAGCAAATTCGTGGCCATCTTTGGCAGCGTGCAGGCCACGGCCGAGGCGGTGGAAGAATTTCGCACGCGAGTCAAAGAGGCCGGATTTCCGGATTTGAATTTCAATGCCGTGGTCTGGGGACGCACCATTCTTCCGGGTGAACAAAGAGTGGAGAATACCGAGCGGTTGATCAGGGAACTCGGATTCGACTCGTTTACCTCCTATGTGTGGATTCACCACGTGCGATTGGGGGAGTTTCCGCAAACGCCCTACAGGCAGGTACAGGAAAAATATTTCGAGTATGCTCGCGCCGTGACCGATACCTTTGATCTGCCATATTATCCCAATGTCACCATGGGATGGGACAGCAGTCCCCGGGCCCATCAGGATGATGAACTGGAACCGGTCGGGTACCCCTTTATGGCTTTGATGAGCGGCAACACACCGGCCGCCTTTGAGGATGCACTGCGACAAATGAAAACCTTTATGGATTCGCAGGATATCTCTCACAGGATTTTCAATATCAACTGCTGGAACGAGTGGACCGAAGGCAGCTATCTAGAGCCCGATACCACGCATGGCATGGCCTATTTGCAGGCTATGCGAGCAGTGTTCGGTTCCGCGGATGGCCAGAACAATCATGCGGCTCGAACGACCCGTTAGTATGATTTCCACTATCGAAATGGAGAGACGGAAAAAACGGTCAAGCAAAAGAATTGAACGAGCCGCATAACCGGAAGGTCATCCCGAACCTTATCAAAATCCCGAAACCTCTCGAATCTACCAGGACTTGCTGGAAACGGGCGAGGAATTGAGACGACAGCAGGCAAAAACCAGTTAAACAATCATGTGGAACGCATATGAATCAGAATAATTTATCTCATCAGACTCTGTTAAAATTAAAACGCTGGAATACCCCCACCATTTACAACGGCTGGGAACAGATTACACGCCGTGATGCCTCCAAAGAGTGTTTCAATCTGCAAGAAACTGTCGATTTCATGCCAGAGCTGGGGCCCATGGTCGGTTATGCGGTCACCGTCGTCATTCAACCCGGTGACGGGTCCATCCCCAAAAAACAACCGGATGCCTGGAGCGAATATCGTAAATATGTCGCCTCTGTAGCCGGACCCAAAATCGTGGTCGTGCAGGATCTGGACAAGCCGAATACCTATGGCGCCTACTGGGGCGAGGTGAACAGCAATATCC
>CAYNUX010000420.1:0-3867 GCA_964400115.1 uncultured Cytophagia bacterium | reverse complement strand
TCCGGATATCAGGTTGCTGACAATATTCTGACTGGCAAAGCCGAGAATCAGACCGGTAATTCCCCCTGCAACGAGAAGGCCCGAAAGTTTGATGCTGAGCATGGGCAAGCCCACAGCAATCGCAATGAGAATGATCGTATAACTGATCAACTTGCGAAGCAGATCGAGTTGATAGGCCTTGACCTTGTCTTTAAGATTGCGGCGCAAGCTGAGGGTGACCATCCGTTCGAGTAAAAAAGCGGCCAGAAAAATACCCAGCACAATGATGACATCCAGAATCGTGACATCTTTATAGAGAATATGATCCATCAGATCCCCCATTCCATGACAAATTTATGGCTGATGCCGGGCAGCCGTCGGGAACGAAATTGCTGAATCGCTTTTTGAGACTCTTTATCCAATGGAGAATCGCTCATCTGCGTTTCGGCGAGCCCCTCCTGGGTGATGGTCATGGTGGCTCGCATCATGGCACGGTTTGGACTAAAAAAGATCGTCATGTGAAAGGCGCTGAGAATGGTTTGAGTCACCTTTACCCAGGTTCCGGTGCGGTTTTGCAGTAAAAGCTCGACCAGCATGCGGTCGGGGGTTTCCAACAAGGGTTCCTGTAACCATACGGGTGTATTGAAATATTTACAAATCATCCCATCATGTACCTGCCCATAGAGCGTAAATTTTTGGCTGGAACAGCTGATAACATCCAGGAGATCAAGAGAACGCAGAGAATGGCGATTGCCCACGTAGACACCCACCTCAAGAGGTGCACTGACAAAAATCCGTTTGTCCTTTCGTGGTTCCAGCCATAGTGGAGATTCGAATTCCAAAAGCAAGAGAGAGGTGAGCTCTTTTGGCGTTAACAAGGGCTCTACGGGCGTCAAAAAGCATTCGATTTTTTCAGAAAGGATCATCCTCTCTGTTACTTTGTCCTGCTTGATCCGCTTGTAAACCCAATTAGAGTCGAATGGTTCAAAGCTCAAGCGTTCGTCTCCGATGGGAATTTCTAAAGGACATTCGTGCCAACCAAACATTTTAACCTCTTTCTGAAAATTAAACCAATCCGCAGCTGACAGAACCAGGGCTTTGCCCGTTCTATTCCAGAGTGGCTTTGGTGATCAGATCGAGCCTGACCATTCTTTCTTTTTCGATGTCTATACCGGTTAACAACTTGTTTGCCAGAACCACTCCCTCATATCCCATGAGTTCCGGGTGTTGTTCGATGGTGGCATGCAGTTTTTCCTGACGAATCGCTTCCTGTGCAGCTTTTAAATTGTCATATGCGGTGACATAGATCTCGCCAGCCTTGCCTGCCTGCTCGATGGCCTGGATTGCGCCCAAAGCCATCATATCATTGGCGCAAAACAACCCATCGATTTCAGGATGGGCTTGTAACATATTGGAAAAGGCATCCAAACCCTGATCTTGAGCCCAATTGGCGGATTGTGATGCGACCAGAGTGATATCGGTATCCTCGATCGCCTGTAAAAAGCCGCGTTTGCGGGCCTCGGCATTATCCACACCGCGAATGCCTTCGAGCATGGCCACCTGGCCCTTGCCATCCAGCAGGTCGACCAGATATTCACCGGCCATTCTCCCGCCCTCGGCATTATCGACGCCGACAAAACAGTCGATCTGTAACCCGGCTGCTTGTGCGGTCTCGGGATCGATACGGTTGTCGATATTAATCACATGAATACCGTTTTGCTTGGCGCGTAACAGGACATTGACAATAGCCTTGGAATCCGCGGGTGCGATGAGAATGGCATCCACATCTTGGGCGATCATGTTTTCCACCAAAGAGATCTGCTGATTGATATCGGTCTCTTGGGTGATCGATGCGACCAGTAACTCTACCTGCAAAGAATCAGCCGCCTGCCGGGCGCCTTGTTCCATGCGCGCAAAAAACGGATTGCTGCTGGCTTTCATGACCAAAGCGATCCGGGTCGATTGCTCACCCGATGATTGACATCCTATCAAAAAGGAGAACAATAACAAACAGAAAACCATTCTTTTCATGAGACACCTCTAGCGTTTTGTCGTATCCGATCAATGAGGACGGCCAGGATGATGACCCCTCCGATCACGATTTGTTTGATTTCATCCGGGATATTCAGCAGGGTCAAGCCATTATTCAGCACACCGATAATCAGCGCGCCTACCAAGGTACCGATGATCGTGCCCCGTCCCCCCATGAGGCTGGTCCCGCCGATAATCACTGCAGCGATAGCAAAGAGTTCGAATCCGGCTCCGATCGTGGGATTCGCCGATCCCAGCCTGCTGGTTTGAATGATTGCGGCCACACC
Source organism: uncultured Cytophagia bacterium (assembly GCA_964400115.1). GTDB lineage: Bacteria > Zhuqueibacterota > Zhuqueibacteria > Residuimicrobiales > Oceaniaggregativiventaceae > Oceaniaggregativivens. The sequence continues at coordinate 1,570 of CAYNUX010000420.1, read as the reverse complement.
CACCAAGAGCCCCCCGAAGGTATAAATGAGAACTTTGATACGCCCCACGTGAATACCGGCCAGACGCGCCGCCTGTTCGTTGGCACCGATGGCGATGGCATAGCGGCCCAGCGTAGTATAGTGCAAAATTACATGTCCTACAGCAACAACAACCAATGCAATCCAGGCAGAAAAAGGGATACCCAAAAGCGTCTGGTTACCCAGAGCGAAAAACCCGGCAGGTATCCGTCCGATGAGATTCTCGGTCTGACTGTCGATGAGCCACAACGCCAGGCCCCGGGCCACGCCCAGCATGCCCAGGGTAACGATAAACGGCGGAATATTCCAGCGATGCGATACAGTGCCGTTGAACCAGCCGACCGTACTCCCCGCCACCATCGCCATGAGACACCCCAGGATAATTTGCAACGACGCAAGTTCGGCACCGATATGCAGCATGGTCAGTCCCATAACCACATTGCACAGCGCTAACAACGATCCCACAGAGAGATCGATACCGGCGGTAATGATGATCAGGGTCATGCCGACGGCAATGATGGTATTGATACTGGTTTGCAATAAAATGTTGGAGAGATTGGCAGGTTTGAAAAACACGGGATGATCGCGCAAAAGCGATTCAGTCAGACCCATCGCCAACACCAAAACAATGAAAACGATAATAATCGACCATTGAGAGTGTTTTTTCACCATAAACCGTGCTCTGGATTTAAAAGTTGATTGAAATATTGATCGTGATTTGAAAAGTGATGAACCATCCAGACCATATAGGGATGAGATTCCAGATATATATCAAGCGTATCCTCGGCGGTCTGTAAAATAACCGCATCAGGCCTACTATACAAAAATTTTTGTCAATTTAAAACAAATTTATGGATAAAATGACCAATCCGAGGAACTCAAAATTCGGATCGTTCTCCGGCACCCGCAGCGAATCAAAGGTGTAAACAGACTGCCAACGGTTGGAGTCAATCACCACAAAACGCTCGGGTTCTCCTTTTGATCTGAGATTGAAATCTAGATGTTGGAGAAATCAAATTAAAGAAAGGGTGCCTGAGTGGAAAGCAAGCCGAGTTTCCGGGGTGAGATTTAAAGAAATCCAATGCCTGTTTCTGAGTACAGGTTGCCCTATGCTCCTTTGTTTTCATCACACAAATCTTTCGATAGAAACGTCAAACAAATCTGCCAATCGCTTTGCAGTTTTAAGGCTGATCTTTCTTGACCCGCGTTCCATATTGGAGATGTGTTGGCGCGGAATCCCCCCCAGCAGCTCTCCAAGTCTGGCCTGCGTCCAGCCCTGCATTTCACGATAGATTTTCATATTGGCCCCGGGGTGGATTTCCTTTTTGATGTTTTGGTACCACTCTGTTTCAATAATATTGACACCCTCTTCATCCGGGGTAATGACGAGTTCCGGCCCATACTCTTTTTTTAAAAACAAAAGCAGACTCTCGGGGATCTCTCCCTCGATCCGTATGCTAATATGGGGCATTTTCACGACTGCCTGCATAATATACCTCGATTAATAGCGATTTTTTCTGCCATTCCAGCATGCAATCCACTTTGCAGAAAG
>CAYNUX010000419.1:0-3872 GCA_964400115.1 uncultured Cytophagia bacterium | reverse complement strand
GTATGCGGTGAGACATACAGGACCTGCCTGGACCGGGCAAGCTCCAATAATGATTCGCTGTTTTGAATCTCTACGAACAACATTTCGGTGGGAAGATATAGCAGTGCAAAGTCACAAGTGCCCTCTGCGGGCAAAATATATTTTTGAGCGATAGTTTCTATATGTTTTTTTACATCCTGGAAAAATTGCCTCTTGTGCCGATCATCATCGAGTTTTTGCCATTTGATGAAATTTTCCATGGGAAACTTTGCATCTATGGCAATGGCTCCTTTGCCCGTTAGAACCAAAGCGTCCACTATATAGCCATTTTTAAAACGATACTGCCACTTTACCTGAGAAGCAGGCAAGACGTTATATAGCATGTCTTTGAGCAGTTGTTCACCCACTCCTCCTCGAAGCTTGGGTGAGCGAAACAGATGTCCGAAATCCCGCATTTGCTCACCGATTTCTTTGACTGTGGCCATATCCTGATTGAGATTTTGCAATACCTCAAAAGAATGATCGAGACGGCTGGATAGCATTTGACTGGACTGGTAGAGATGATTCTGCATGATATCCGAATTGTGATCCAAACTTCCTCGTAGCTCTAGTAACCATTGAGCAACGATCTGCCACGACTGATCGGACTCTGTTTTTTTGCTTTGCCAGACCCATAAAAACCCATACATCAAGGGAGGCAACAAGATCAAGAGTAAAAGAATAATGGGTTCTATTTGCATAGGCACCTATCTAAAGCTGGTAAAATCATATCAATACGCGTTCCTTTGCCTTCCGCACTATGGATTATCAATTCGCCACCGTGGTCTTTGATAATTCTTTGTACCATGAACATCCCGAGTCCTGTCCCCTCTTTTTTTGTCGTAAAATATGGTTTGAATATTTTATTCATCACCTCCTGTGACATGCCAATCCCTTTATCTTGAACAGAAACCCTTACTTTGGATGATTCTTTGAGTTCACAGGTAATCAAAACGACTGGCTTGCCTGGTGAAGCTTCTATTGCATTTTTGATAAGATTGTGCATAACACGTTTGATCTGGTTGGGGTCCATGAAGACCATGCAGGAGGATTCGAATACGAATTTGATATCGATAACCTCCTCTTGTTCATAAAGTTGTATGGCCGAGTGCAAAAGCGAGACCAAATCGATTTTTTCCAAATGCAGTGGTGGAGTCTGTGCAAACTGGGAGAATGCATCTGCAAGCTTTCGCAATGTGGCAATTTCCTGTTCCAGCATGTCTACCGCTTGTATTGCTTCGGGACGATCATTCAGTTCTGTCCTCAGGCGATAGAGAGAGAATTGCATGGGTGTCAGAGGATTTTTAATTTCATGGGAAACCTGGCGGGCCATATCTCTCCATGCTGCGGCTCGTTCTGCTTTTTGCAATTTAATACGGCTGGATTGCAGCTCTGCAATCATGATGTTAAAGGATTGAACCAAATAAGCGATCTCGTCCTTTGCTTTCACCTCGATGCGGTGTTTAAGATTCCCTTGTCCCACTTTGTGCATCCCATTTGTCAAGGCCATGATGGGTCGGCTTATGCCGCGGGATAATCTTCGGGCAAGCCAGGAATTGAAAACAACGAGCAAGCCGATGATTGCCAGTGCGATGACAAAAAACCAACGTTGATCCACCAGGTGCTGCTGTAACAAGGATATTGAAGAGACATTTCGCAATGCCCAGGACATTTCATTTTTTGTATTCACAAAAGTGCTATCGAGAGGAAGAATGATCCCGGATAAGGTCGAGTCAGCATGCCTGTATATATATTGATAATAAAACGCCGAGTCCGATGATAAGATGGCTGTATGATATGAATGAATAGGTGCCGGAAAGACAGTGGTTTGCCTTAATAATGAATCGGCAGATGAATCTTTGCTCTGCCAGTTCAAATGATCTGGCTCCTGGGGTCTTGCCATGGCAATGACGAAGGGATGAGAGGTGAAATGTTCTGGATCCTGCAAAAGCTCTTTTAATAAATATTCACAGTGGCTGTCAAGTTGCCCGCGTACCAATTGAACAGAGTGTTCCAATGCCCGTTGTAAAGCGGGCAAACGCAACATTTCGGTGGTTTGAGTCAGGGTCATGCTGACAAACAATGTCAGCGGAACAGCTGAAACAAGCACGATAATGAGAAACCACATTGTCAGTCGTGCCTGAAAACGAAATTGTTTTTGAAGCCGGTACCATAAAAATGCGCTATAACCCACCAGGATCAGAGTGATGAAAAATATCCAGGTGAAAAATGTAAGCATGGCTAACCGCCAATTTTTTTTCGCTTGATCAGATAATGGAGTAAAGCACGGTCGTATGGTTCACTGGTGTCCATCAGCACATAGTCTATTCGATGTTCATGACACTGTTTTTTGATTTTCTCAATATATTCTGCCACGAGCCGACGATAATCACCTCTGATGGTCCATGGTTGAGTTGGCAATTTTTCACCCGTTTCCATGTCCTTGAATACTGCAGAGCGCTTAAAGTCAAAATAGCGTTCAAAAGGATCCAGAATGTGAAAAACAATGACTTGATGCTGATTGTATCGGAAATGTTTCAATCCTCGCAAGATCTCATCAGGATCATCCAAAAGATCGCTGAAAACAATGATCAAGCCTCGTCGATTGATGCGTTCTGCCAATTCATGAAACGCTCTGCCCATCAGGGTTTTGCGGGCAGGTTCGGTATTCTGTAATTCGGACAGAATTTCATGCAGAAATGTATGAACAGAACGTGGAGGGAGAAATTTCCGGATATGTTCATCGAAGGTCAGTAAACCCACGGCATCACGCTGTTTGAGCATTAGGTACGCTAATGCCGATGAAAGATGGATAGCATAATCCATTTTTGTAACTGTATGCGAAGAGTATGCCATCGAAGCAGAGGCATCGACCAGAAGATAAGATTTCAGATTGGTCTCTTCTTCATACTGTTTTACTACAAACCGATCGGTCTTTGCATATACCTTCCAGTCCATATGCCGAATATCGTCTCCGGGCATGTATTGACGGTGTTCGGCAAATTCTACACTGAAACCGTGATAAGGACTTTTGTGAAGTCCGGTCATGAATCCTTCAACAACGAGTTTGGCAATCAAATTTAGATTGCGCAATCTGGAAACGACATGGGGTTGGAGATATTTCGCAGAGTTTTCAGCCATTATTGAACCTTGATTTCCTCGAGTAAACGTTCAATGATTTGATTCGCAGAGACCCCTTCTGCTTCTGCATTAAAATTGGGCAATATGCGATGTCGCAAGACGGGAAAGGAGACATTTTTCACGTCTGCCATATCCGGTGTTGGCCGTCCATCCAGGATGGCACGGGTTTTGGCCCCTAAAATCAAGTATTGTGAAGCACGAGGCCCTGCTCCCCAGCGAATCCAATCCCGCACAAAATCAGGAGATAAGGCATCAGGTGGTCTTGTTGCACGAACCAGTTTTACAGCATACTCGATAACATTGTCGGCAACCGGCACACGACGAACCAAATCCTGGAGAGCGATGATCTGAGCGGCATTTAAAACGGTTTGTAGTTCTGCCTGGTAGGCACTGGTTGTGGAACGTACGATTTCTATCTCTTCTGGCTCTGTAGGGTAATCGACCCATAAATTGAACATGAAACGATCCAGTTGAGCTTCGGGCAGGGGATAAGTTCCTTCTTGTTCAATAGGGTTTTGAGTCGCTAGCACAAAAAAAGGTTCATCCAAATAATGTGTCTCGCCAGCTGCAGACACTTGGTGTTCCTGCATGTCTTGTAATAATGCCGATTGTGTCTTTGGGGGAGTACGATTGACCTCATCGGCCAGTACAATATTTGCAAAAATCGGTCCCGGCATAAAGCGGAACCGGTTCTGGCTGGGTTCGAAAATGTC
>CAYNUX010000418.1:1442-3875 GCA_964400115.1 uncultured Cytophagia bacterium | reverse complement strand
CGGATGGGATCGGATAAAAATGGGTTGACAATTCGTCGAAAATGGGATAAAATATTTTAAACATGGGATAACATATTTAATCATTAAACTCATTTAAAGAGGGGGGGGTCGGATTTTCCGTAGTGCCGAATCCGCCCTTAACGTGACCGTTTAAATGGTTTAAATTTGCCTGCGACAATAAATCCGGGTTTGCGTTACAGTTAGAGGATTTTTTTAGTTATTTTTTTTATTTATATATAGGATAATATATTATATATATAATACAATAATAATAATATATATATATAATAATATAATAATAATATAATAATAATATAATAATAAATATAAGAATAAAATAATAAGAACAAATTCCGTCTAACCGTAACGTGACCCCCGAATTTATTGTCCCAGGGGAATTTAAACAGTTTAAACAGATACGCTAAGGTCGGACTCTGAGAAGGGGGGGTATCTTGATCATTAGTATGTTAAATGATTTAACATACTCCAAATAAAAGATAAATGTTTTAACATATAATAAATAGTTGAAGTTTTATCCGAAGCGAGAAAATTTTCTTCCTACATAGGGTGGGGAGAGAATTTGCCTCGGGGATGGAGGCGGGAGAGGATAAAACAAAAAGGAGGTCATATGCAAAATCAATTGAGACCAGGGGCTACCCTGGCGAATGTCAACTTGGACAAAGTCACTTTGAAAGAGGTTAATCTTTCAAGCGCTCGGATTCTAGATTCAAGTTTTAAAGGGTCTGATCTGAGCATCAGTCTCGCAGATGCTCAGCTCACAAACGTGAGCTTTGCTGGCGCAAAATTGCGCGGGTTAAATTTCACTGCTCGCGACCTGTTAAACGCATGGACGTCGGACATGCATTTGACTGGAGAAAATCTGCGAGGAGTAAACCTCGCAGACTCTCGGCTGGTGAATGTTGACTTCTCAGGCGCCAATCTTTTTGGCGCGAATTTTGTTAATGCCAGCCTTACTAGCGTCGATTTTTCAGGCGCGAATTTGTCTGGCGCAAATTTCACCAACGCAAAAATCATCAACGGTGACATGTCAGGCGCAGACCTGACTGAGGCCATCATGATTGGAGCGGATTTGGCCGGCACTGATTGCGCTGGCGCAAATTTGAAACGAGCCAACATGAGGGAGTCCGCGATTTTTAACGTCGATTTTTCGAGCGCCAATCTTTTTGGCGCACAGTTTCTCAGCGCATATTTTTTTGGCGCTGAGTTAAAAGGCGCTGATTTAACTGGCGCCAATTTTAACCAAACCCACCTACAGGGGGTGGGTTTTTCAGGTGCTATTTTGAGAAATGCTGACCTACGGGATGCGTTTCTCGTCGACGCCGATTTTTATGGCGTCGACTTGTCAGAAACATTAATTTCAGGGTATGATTTATTTAAAGTAAAAAATAAAGGAGGTTTAAGATGAGAAAAGTAACTAGTTTATCCAATGAAATTAAAGCTCAATTGAGACCAGGAGGAATCCTGGTAAATGCAGATCTGAGCAGCGTAGACCTGGCAGGTATAAACCTGTCAGGCACTAACCTGGCCGGCACAGATCTTTCAGGGTCAAAACTCTCAGATTTATTTCTGAGAGGAGTAAATCTCTCAGGTGCCGATTTGGCCGGCACTGAGATCTCAGGCGTCGATTTTACTGGCGCCAAATTGATTGGCGCGGATTTTTCATGCGCCAGGGTATCAAAGGCCGATTTTTCAAGCGCCAAGTTACATGGCGCTGATTTTTCAGGCGCTAATTTGATTGGTGTGCGCTTTAAAGGCGCACACCTTTTACGGGCAAATTTTGCCCACACACATTTTTCCAACATTAGCTTTGCTGGCGCGAATATGACCAGCGTGAAGCTGGAAGACGTCAACCTGACAAGTGAAAATTTGTCAGGTGTAGATTTAAGATGGGCAAATCTGCGGGACGTAAATCTGATGGGTTCGAATTTGGCAGGCGCAGACCTGTCAGGTGCTGACCTGACGGGAGCGAACTTTTTCGGCCTGAATTTGGCCGGTGTCAAATTTTTTGACGCCTGTCTTGCGGATGCAAATTTCACAGAGGCAGATATCTCTGAGGCGCGTCTGGATGGAGCGCATCTGTTCAACTGCGACCTGACAAAGGTCGCAAACCCAGACAATGAAGACAGTTAACAAACAATAATGATCCCACGTATGTGGGGAACCCAAACTGCCCTGGTGTAACAGCCAGGGCAATAAAATCCGGACAAATAAGGAAAGGAAAGGAAAATGAGAAAAGAAAGGAAAATGAGAAACTGGGATTTGAAAAGCATTAATTTGCATGGCGCAAATTTGCATGGCATGGATTTTTCAGCGGTATATTTTTTTGGCGCTAATTTGCATGAGGTGAATTTTACCAGCGCGAATTTGCATGGAGTGAATTTCATGAACGCAAATTTGCAGAAGGTGAATTTT
>CAYNUX010000418.1:0-1342 GCA_964400115.1 uncultured Cytophagia bacterium | reverse complement strand
CGCGAATTTGCATGGAGTGAATTTCATGAACGCAAATTTGCAGAAGGTGAATTTTTCTGGAGCAGATATTTCTGATGCGAATTTCTCAAATACAAAGCTCTCAGATACAAATTTTTCTGATGCAAATCTTTCTGACGCAGGTCTTTCTAAATTGGATTCTACAGACGAGGATTTTTTTGGGGTGAATTTCACCAGTGCTAATTTGCATGGGGTGGATTTTACGAGAGCGAATCTCTCGGACGTGAATTTCACTGACGCACACTTCTCAGGTGTAAATTTCACAAATGTAAGTTTTGTAAACGTGGATTTTTTTGGCGCGCGCCTTTCAGGCGTGGACTTTACAAATGCGCGGCTTTCAGAAGTAGATTTTACAAACACTGATCTTTTTGGTGTAACGTTTACAGGTACAAATTTGCATCTGACAGATTTTGACGAGAGCAGTAAATTATAAGGAGATCCTGTTCGCGGTACTCATCGATCAAGATCACGAAATTCAGACCTAAAGGAGAACAGCAATGGCATTGGGACTCATCGTTAAAACCGGCCGGATATTGACGGCCAAACTCCTCCTCGGCCAGGCCGTGGACGGCATCACCCACTGCGCCATCGGCGACGGGGATGCCAGCTTTTCCGATCCGCAGAATCCGCCCGCGCTGGACATCGGCCAGACCGGGCTCAGAAATGAACGCGCCCGCAAGCGCTACTACAAGCGGACTTTCCTCAAGGAGGACGTCGAAGGTGCGCTGGTGGTCAACAGAGTCCGCTATCTGGAAACCTTTGATCCGACCAACACCATCGGCATCTTTTTTCGCTTCGACGAGGCTGAGGCCAACGGCATCACCATCCGCGAATACGGATTTTTCGGTGGTGACGTCGAATACGTGGCCAGTGTGAGCGGCGATCTGGCCATGGGCGGCGTGTTCCATCAGGACACCAATCCGGTCGGGGAGGTGCTTCACCCGGGCTATCTGTACGAAGTGAAGAACATTCCAGATTTCCACAAGATTTCCGATACCCGCGTGGAGCTGGTCGAGATCATCAATATCTAAACGGCATGGAATTGGAGTATTGATATGAAAGGCCACCGATCATAAGTAACAAAAACAAAAACAAAAACAGCAAACAAAAGAAAGGAAAGTGAAAAATGAAAACAGCAGAATTAAAAGCAATCGTGGCCGAGGCAATGGAGAATGAATCATGGACGAGCGATGTAGGCTACACCCAGGCTCAGCTGGAGACATTGAAAAGGGTGGTTCAGGACATGGCAGTGGAGACACTGTCTGAGGACGAGAGCATCTCCTCAATGATAGGCGATGATTTGATCGACGCCATCAGAGACGTC
>CAYNUX010000417.1:0-3877 GCA_964400115.1 uncultured Cytophagia bacterium | reverse complement strand
GTGATTGTCACGGGTGATTTGGCCCTCTGAAACATTTTTCAACAAATGATCTTTTCCGTATCCCGTATTTTCAGTTCCAAACGTACCTCCATAACTGACACCCAAAATATCGACCCATCCATCGCGATCGACATCTGAAACCACGCCTCCTCTGCCATCGGCATAAACAATTTCAGCACCGGTTCCGGATTCTGGCTGAAAGCTCTTGCTGCCGGTATTCATATATATTTTTGAAGACAGAAAAATGTTTTTACGATTGCTGGTCAATAAATAGAGATCCTGAAAAGTATCATTATTAAAATCTCCGCTATACACCCCGAAAGAATCACCTCGAATGCCGATAGTTGTCGTACGGTCTAAAAATTGTCCGTTGCCATCGTTTTCAAAAACCAGCACGTAAGGATCAGGATCAAGATCATCCGCTGCCTGGGTGACAAACAGATCCAAATCCCCGTCATTATCATAATCGATAAAACTGGGAGAATTGATTTTTGTATTGAATGCCACACCGGCGCTATTGGCCTGATCGGTAAATTGTCCCAATCCATTATTGATGAGCAATACACAAGGGACATATCGCCTTGCCACAAACAGATCTGGAGCGTGATCGCCATTGACGTCGCCGGCAACAATGCCGGTTACACGGTTTGCGTCCGATCCAACGGCGACAGATAATCCGCGATTCTCGAGAGTAAAAGAACCGTTGCCGCTATTGATATATAATTCATGTGATCCATAAGAATTTGCGGCGAGAATATCCAGATCGCCGTCTCCTTCGGCATCAAAAACAACTATATCAGTGGTGTTATTGGACTGAGAGACAATACCTCGTGCAGAAGATTCGTTGCTGAACGTCCCATCTCCATTATTGATATAAAGTTTATTGGGGGCATCAGTAATCGCCTGAAACAAGTCGATATCGCCATCGCCATCAAAATCGCCAGTTCCGGTAGAACGCGAGCATTCCGGAGTCACAATCCCGCGAAGACCGGCCTCATCCACAAAAACATCGTCTTGTTGTTGCATGAACAGAGCATCCATCTTTGCACTCGTGATATCACAATTGGCAATAATCAGGTCATCGAGACCATCAAGGTTGATGTCAGCAAGGGTACTGCCCTGCCCCCCGAAAAGAGAAACAGAATCGAGCCCCCTGCTGTGAGAGATCTCTTTAAATTTGATATCATTATCAGGAACATAAATTTTCAGATCGGTAAAATAGACATTTTTTATAGAGTGATAAACCGTGCGCTGATCTGTTCCCAGAAAAATATTTCTAAAAAGCTCTACAGGTCCAAACGAACCCGGATGTGGCATTTCTCGCTCAAACCCATCGATCATCAAATAATTTTTTTCCGGTGTCCACACAATTTTAAATGTGTAGGTCTTTGAGGCCGAGTAAGCTTGTTTGGCAAACGGATAATACTTGTAGGCATATTTTTCCCACGGCTTTTTTCCATCCGCATAAGCAAAGGGGGTACTCCACAAGACCCAATAAAGCTTTCCATCAACAAAAAGCCTTGGTTCAGTTTTGAAAAAAGCATAAGCAGTGGCGGTCTGGTCAGCATCATAAAAATGGGCATTGTTATTCGACCATATGGATACAGGCAACCAATCCTTTTCCATACGATCCGGTGAAAAGTTTTTTACCTTGACTTCAAGAGTACCTTCGGGAGGCAAATAATCTTTCATTTCTAACTTTAAATAGCTGTTATAGGCAGTAGCAGTCCAGCCGCTACCTTCGACAAACTTACCGTTTGAATTGGTCACTTGAGCCAGCTCATCTTCCCCCTCATTCGTCAGGGGATTGAAATAGTATAATTTGCTATGATTAGGAGCAGATAAAACCAAACCATTCCACAATAAAACACCCAACAACCCTCTCAAGAATGTTCGCCGTAAACATACCATTATCATTATCATTATCGAGTACCTCATTTCATCTTTAAAAACCATCGTCTGCAAAAGGTATACGGAACAGGCTTTATTATGCAATAACCAGGCCTGAAATTCGTTTGTTGTTCATACCAAAATACCCAAGGATTGGCAAAAAAATTTTCGCTTTCACATACATTTTCCACAATCTAAACCATAAACAATTTGAGGTTTAGACCCAAAAGACGAAACGAATAAAAATGATCGGTAAAGGATAATAGAATCGAATGGCAGGGATAATAGTGTATCAATCCGAACGATTGTCTCTACAAAAAACGATCTGGATAGACCGACGCAGCTATTGAACGACCCTCTCGGGTGCCGGTGGCGATAAATAGAAAAAAGTACGATACCACCACGTCGAATTGATTCGCTCGAGTCTGTTCATCCTGATGCTGGATAAATCCTTATCAAGCGGAATAAGATCAAAGGCAACATTTTTTGTTTTCCAGTCGATCAGGTTATGATCTTTAAGAGTGCCATATTGGTGTGCTTTTTTACGTTTTTGTACAGCAGAGTAATAGAGCAAGGATAACGGCAATGGCTCCCCCCAAAACCGTCACAGCCAGCATTTTCCCGAACGGCTCTTTTTCATAAAGATCCAGCCGGCGTAAATAAGCGATGGCAATAATACCCAGGATGAACGAGAGAACAATAAACACATAAACCATACCCGCTACAGACGATATGCGCTTGAGAGTCAAACAAAAATTAGAGTTCTATTGCGTCTCTGGCAGGACATGACACACCTGCTTTTGCATGAAAACGACGTTCCTTACAGGGTTACCCAATGGCCTTGCTGCGAGGAATCGATTACTGCCTCTAAAACCCTCATATTAGCCACTGCATCCGTGAGTGGTGTAGGTACAGGGGTATCATTCAGGATCGCCTTACTGAATGCATCGCCCTGCAATGTATACTGATCGGTCACCGGAAAGGTAATCTCTTGAGGGGATCCTTGTTGTTGGTACCAAATACGGCAGGGCTGATCGTTTGGTGCATTAAAAGGGATCTCGATCTCAATGCGTCCGGCACTACCCAAGACCTGTACTGTTTGATAAGAGGTCATCTGCGTGCCACAGGAAAACGTGCTTGTGCCGGTCTCAAAATCGAGTACTCCGCTGGCCAATCGGTCAACATGAAAAACCGGATCATAATCCAGTATGCCCTGCACGCGATGGGGTTCTTTATCGAATAAAAATCGAGCAAGCGAGAGACAATAGCAGCCGATATCCATCAATCCCCCACCCCCCATATCCGGTTTATTGCGAAAATTTTCTGGATCAGTGTTGTGATAGGAAAAGTGCGAATGAATGGTGAGCAGCTCTCCAATTTTACCCTCTAGAACCCACTGTTTGGTCTTTTGCCATTGTGGATGGAAACGATACATAAAGGCTTCCATGACCTTAATGTTTGGATGAGTTTGTGAGAGCTCGAGTAATTTCACCGCTTCATGGCTGTTCAACCCGATCGGTTTCTCACACAATACATGTTTACCTGCTTTTATGGCTTTGATGGACCAGGGAACATGAAGATGATTTGGCAGCGGGATATAGACCGCCTCAATATCAGGATCCTGCAATAGCTTTTCATAAGAGTCAAACAATTTAGTATCATGCAAGAGCTCTATATTTTGAGCCTTGACTTTATTTCTTGAGGCAACAGCAACCACCTCACCATGTTCACTATTTTTCATAGCCGGAATCACTTTATTCACAGCAATTTTTGCCGTTCCCAATACTCCCCATTTAACCTTCATCATGATCCTCTTTTTTTTGTTTTTTAATATAACAATTAGAATTAAAAAGACCAGTAATTTTAATCGAAAAATCATGTTTTCAATTGAGCAACATAAAAAACATACCCATAATAATCAGCATACATTTATAATAATAATGATTTACTCACGTAAAGCCGCCAAGAACACTAAAAAAATAAAGTG
>CAYNUX010000416.1:0-3889 GCA_964400115.1 uncultured Cytophagia bacterium | reverse complement strand
TACTCATCATCAAGCTCGTCGAAGTGGTGATTGCGAACAGTTTGCTGTATATTTATATCGGGCTACCTTTTTTGATCGCCCTGTCAACCCTATCGGTGAACCCTTTTGGCTTTTTTCTGTATATGGGTTTGAGTTCAATTGCTTTTCTCGTTTTAACGAGCAGCCTCGCAGGCCTTGTATCGTGTGGTATTGTTGCTCTGTTTGCTGCGAAACGCAGCCAGAGATTTATTAGCACTGTTTTCGGACTGCTCATGATCGGAGTCTGGTTGAGTTTGCACCTCGGCCAATCAGGTCAAGAGAGCGGTCTGATTCATCGAGAAACGGTTATCCAGGCAGCCGAATGGGCGCAGACACAGACTCTGGCCTGGCTGCCATCCCACTGGCTCATCGTAGGAAATATTTCCTGGTTACAGGGGAATTATGGGACATCCTTGTGGAATGTATTCTTTTTGATGCTTTTGGGAGGAATTTTTGTTATATTATTGAATCGTATTTTGGTGTATGCCTGGAACCGACCAAGATTCGACGGACAGTTTGCACCGGTCAAAGAATCGAAATTGATTCAACAGTCTATCTGGATGGCTCAATGGACCAAAGAATTTCTGGCTTTTAAGCGTGATTCGCGAATGACCTTGCAAGTTATTTTACTGACCGTCATGACGGCAGTTTTGCCCTTTATGGTTCCAAAACAGGATACTTATAACTCACTCATGGCTGCTTTTATTCTGGTCATTATGAGCAATATGATGGCAGCGACCTTTGCGGCAATGATGCTTCCTTACGAACGACAATCGTTCTGGATTTTAAAAAGCGCACCACTCGGTCTCAAAAGAATACTGTTTGCAAAACAGAGCATAGCTGCACTATATGCCTGGATTATAGTGGTTATTTTAAGTGTTTGGCTTGTATTGGAGCAACGACTCTCTGGCCCGGTTTATGAGTGGTGGTTACTAGTTGCTTTTTCCCATCTCGGAGCATCATCACTGGGTCTTTTGAGCGGCGCCTGGTTTGGTGACATCCGTTGGGAAAATCCAAATCGCATGCTCACACCTGGGGGGATGTTGGTGGTGATGATAAGCAGTGCCCTGTTTTCTGCGGGTATTATTGCTTGCTGGATCTCTCGTACCTGGCTGAATATTGGCTTTTTAATCCCTTTGTTGCTATGGGCCGGAAGTGCTGTCTGGTTTGGAACCCAGCTGAGCAATGTTCGTTTACAACGCCAGGAATGGTTAATGTAATTCTATTTATAGCTATAGACTCGAATTGATTCGGAGATTACGGTCAATGAAACCAAGAAAAAAGAGTGCCTTTCGCGAATACGTTGAAGCATTTGGTGTTGCCCTGATCGCAGCGCTCATTTTACGTGCACTGGTCATTCAGGCCTTTCGTATCCCCACGGGGTCAATGAAGGATACATTGCTGGTAGGAGACTTTTTGTTGGTGAATAAAGTCATTTATGGTTCTCAAACGCCAACGCGTGTCGCCTTTACAGATATAGAAATTCCCCATTTTCGTTTTCCTGCTGTACGGGATCCCAGGCGCGGTGATATTATCGTGTTCAAGTATCCCCTGGATGAAAAGTTGGACTATATCAAACGATGCATAGGTGTATCCGGCGATACCCTGGAGTTTATAGATTGGCATGTTTACGTCAATGGTCATCCGGAAGGCGAGCGGGAATTGATCAAAGAACGGGTGTATGATAAGGAAGATGGTGCTTATTTTGATTATTATAGGATCACTCTGAATTCAGGTTTTCAATATACAATCCGTCACTATAGTGATGAAAGAAGACGAGTGCGCCATAATGCCAAACTCGTTGTGCCTCCCGGACATTTCTTTATGATGGGCGATAATCGCGACAATAGTCAAGATAGCCGCTACTGGGGCTTTATGCCTGCAGACAATTTGGTTGGCCGGGCTCTGGTCATTTATTGGTCCTGGGATCATGTCGAACCTTTATGGCAGATTTGGGACAAGATCAGATGGTATCGTATTTTTAATATTATTCGGTGAGATATGAGGGACGCAGCCCTCTATATTCATGTGCCGTTTTGCAGGCATAAATGTATCTATTGCGATTTTTATTCGATCACGGATCTATCGTCAATGCCGCGGTTTCTTTCATCGCTGATCATAGAAATTGAGCTCTATAACAAAGATCCGTATTGGCGACAGGTGCCGTTTTCAACGCTTTTTTTGGGTGGAGGAACACCATCCCTTATTCGTAACAAGCATTTTATTGCTTTGGCCAAAAAGCTCGAAACTGTTTTTCGTCTCACTGCTCCAGAATTTTCTTGTGAAACCAATCCCAGTAGCCTTGACGCAAGCCGATTGAACGCAATGCACGATGCCGGGATAAACCGCTTGATTATCGGTGCACAGTCATTTAATGAAAAAGAGCTCAGATTTTTGCAACGGATCCACACTCCCGGCCAAGTCGAAACGTCATTTTCTCTGGCCAGGGAAAAGGGGTTTAACAATCTGGGTCTTGATTTGATTTTTGGAATACCTTTTCAAACCCTTGATTCCTGGAAACACTCTCTTTTCCGTGCTCTCGAGCTATCACCTGAACATCTCTCTCTATATGGGCTGACTTTTGAACACAATACACCCCTGTCTCATATGCTGGCCAGCAAAGCCATAGTACCATGCGATGAAGAACTCGAACGTGAAATGTATTGGCTGGCGTGTCAATTATTAAGCGAGCATGGCTATGAACATTACGAAATATCTAATTTTTGTAAACCGGGATTTGAAGCGAAACACAATATTAAATATTGGGATGGATCCCCTTATCTCGGTCTTGGGCCTTCTGCTCATTCTTTTTCCGATTCGCAAAGATCCTGGAATGTGTCTAATGTTGATCAATATACGAGTCTCGTCAACCAGGGTAGAAAACCTGTAGAGCAATCAGAACAGCTCGATTTTAGAATCAAGGCAATGGAGATGATCATGCTTGGCCTCAGGCAAAAAACAGGAATCGATTGTGTGCAATGGGAGAAAATCACAGGTCATTCATGGTTGCAAGATCCACATATACAAGAACTGGGCATCGATGAGGGTGGCGAACCTTTTGAACCCTCAACTCATGGCGCTTTTTTATCACACACGAATCAAAAATTAGCTTTAACCCGTCAAGGATTATTGATATATGATTCCATTTGTGAACATTTTATTCAATATGGTGTCAAATGAAATATTCACAATGGATAGATTTATGTGACCGGCATTGGCAAAGATATCCAGCCATGCAAAAACAGGATCTCTACAAGTTGATCTACCAGGGAGTTATGGGATCGGAACATCTGGTGCAATGTGGCTATGCCGCCCAACGACTCGAACAAGAATGGCAGCAGGTAGAATCGTTTCCCAGCAATACCCTATGGGAATCCGTACACCCAACTGAGGGCTGGGGAAGAATTTATTTACAACCTTTCAAACAAGCTGGAGGCGATTGGCAGACGCTGTTGCAAGCTTTTGTTGATTCGAGTCAGAAAAAAGGTGATCTTGACGAATTGAAGAACATTTGGGAGGCGCTATTATCAGAACGACTTGCCTGGCCTATTTTGCATGAGGATCTGAAACAGTGGATACAAGAGATGAAACACTCGGGATTTCCGGCCCAACATCATTCACAGCCCTATCGCGAACTTTATCGTCCCAGTTACCGGTTGCTGACAAGGAAAAGTTTTGATAGTCTAGTCAAGGAGTTTTCAGATGGGTAAAACCTTTGCAGAAAAAATTCTGTCAATCAAATCGGGCAGAGAGGTCACTGCCGGTGAAATCGTTGAAATCCAACCCGATGTTGCCATGAGCCATGACAATACCGCAGCCATCTCTAAAACGTTAGATCGGAAGAGCACACGTCTGAACTCCAGTCACGTGA
>CAYNUX010000415.1:0-3904 GCA_964400115.1 uncultured Cytophagia bacterium | reverse complement strand
TTTGAAATTTATCTTTCTCTGCGTTCTCATTTTTTGTCATTGCGATCTCTGCGTTTTAGTTTCCGTGAAACCAATTGAAAATGGGACCTGTTTTGGATAGCTTTGCTTTGGAAATTCATAAAACGTGGTAATACAAGGGGAAATAAGGCTATACTCATTAGTGGGTGGACGAGTAACCGTTCAAAGCAACATATTAAATAATATTCAATAACATGATTGTTTGGGTTCGCAATATGCTCAATCCAAATCGAGTTCCAAAACCTGCTCATGGCCTGGTCTATAAAAGACCTGGCTCACCGAGCGTTCATGATGAATACGATTGATCGTTTTGACGAGGTACTCTGACAAACAGCGCACTTTGACAAAAGGCAACAACATGAATTGTTCTGTTTGAGGAATGCTATTGGTAATGATGACCTGTTTTAATCCGAAATTTCGATAAAGAGACTGCAATCGTTCATAGGCCTTTCCTACACAGAGATTATGGGAAACACCCAAATAAACCTCCTGGATTTTCTTTTCTTCGACGAGTTTGCGGACCAGAGCATCGATGGTTCCTCCCCCACTGATCATATCATCCAGGATAATGGCAATCCGTTTACGTCTGAAATCACCGATAATTTCAGAAATCACGACTTTTTCAGGTTCGGGTCTATATTTGGAAGCAATGGCACAGGTCAGATCGAGGGCGCGTCCAAAGTGCGTAACAAATTTGGAAGCGCCTGCATCAGGCGCCACGGCAATGACATCATCTCTGGCCTTGTAATTCCGGAATTCATGGATAAAAAGGGTTAACGATTCCAGCATATTGACCGGCATGGCCCCGTAAAATCCTCTGATCTGGTTACAGTGCGGATCCCACACAATCAGGCGATCCAGACCCGCTGTAATGCTGAGATCGGCCATCAAACGCGCAGTCGTGGGTTCGCGAGTAAATTTGGTGGGTTTATCCTGGCGTGCATAGGCGAGATAAGGCATCACGCCTGTGATATGACGGGCACCGTGTTCGCGCAAAGCACGGGTAGCGATGAGAAAAGCCATATAGTTTTGATCGATGGAAAATTCACGTGTAGGATCAAAGGGAGCCTGAAAAAGAAAGGCGTCCGAGCCGCTTACATGCTCTTCCAAGCGAACACAGGTCTCTGAATCGGAAAAACGCTTGTCGATATTGAGCAAGCCCAGTATCGATTCACGGCTTCCCATGCGATTCAATAGAGCTCTGTATCGTTTGACCACTTTTTCAGCCAGTTGCGAACCGGATTGACAGGCTACAATGAGCAATCGTCCGCGTGGGATGGCCAACTCTTGTCCTTCTTTCTTTGCCAGTGCTTCTACAGTAACAAAATGGTCCTGTTCTGTAAACGTTTCCATAGTTTCCTTCCTGTAGATTGACTGTAAGAATCTAGGAGTTTCAGCAATAAGGTGCAACTGGAAAAATATAAATGTCGTTTTGTGGGCGTGGTTTTCGCAAACAATCGTGGGGACTATTGGCCCATACAATTTATTTTATATTCTCAAGCACTGCTGTCTAAAATGAATGAGTAGTGCCTTATTTTCCCTTGTATTCACATGCTTTATGGTTTTACAAACAAGGCTATCTAAAGCAAATCCCATTTCTCATGGTTTCCCGGAAACAGGAACGCAGAAATCGCAATGAAAAAAAAGAGAACGCAGAGCAAGAGAAATTTTAAAGACTATTATATCACTCGCAGTATTAAAAGCATTTTCAAGGATTAAGAGAACAGATTGTGCTGTTTGTAAATACTTAAGTTAGCTAGAATTATCTAATCGCATTCATTCAGGTTACCGGATAACCGGTGCATTCAGGCTTTAAGTTTTTGCATAATTCTTTTCTTGGCGACCTCTGTGGTTTCTCCGAGCCCTCTGCGTTGATCTTTTTTTTGTCTATTTTGGACCAGAGTGATGCTCCGGGATACCGGTCTCGACCGGATTTTCAGGATCCGAACTCCACTCAAACCAGCCCCCATCATATACAGCCACATCTGGCCACCCTATAAGCCAGGCACAGAAAAAGGCTTCACTGGCTCGCCATCCTGTTCCACAGTAAAAAGCGATTCGTTTATCCGGGGTAATGCCGATTTTTTTCCAATTGGCCTCGATTTCATAAAAGCTGCGCATGGTATCGTCGTGGTTGCGATAATTTTCCATATGGTAGGCGTCAGAGCCATTATTGCCAAAAACAGCCCCTTTAATACGACCTTTGGGACCAACATAATGATATCCGCTGACATCGCCAATATATTCCTCCCAGCTTCGTATGCTGACGAGCTCGGAATCAGATCCGACGATCAGTGCTTTGGCCTCCAAAGTGTCAGCAATATATTCCGGATGTTCAGGGATATCCAGTCCGGTCGCACTTACAGGACGCGGTTCCACCTCTTCACGGGTGATCGAATGTCCGGCTCTAAGCCAGGAATCGAGGCCACCATCGAGTACACGGACATCTTGTACACCCGCATATAAAAGAATCATAGCCGCACGCATCGAGGCGAGCTGTCCGGCTTGCTTGCCGGGATGTTCTTGAGACATATTTGGATTGGTCGTGCGGCCATATAATACCACCATGGTATCGCGCGTGATTCCCAAATCAGACAGTTCCTGTTCCAATTCAGCTGGGGGACGTCTGTTCCATTTTCGTTCCTCTTCCAAACACAAAGTATCCAGCCAGATCGCACCGGGGATATGTCCTTCATTATAATCCCCCCAGTTATCAAAATTGACATGAGCAAGCACATAAGGTTTTAGTTCTGTTTGATCCGGATTTTTTCCGCTCAATAATTGTTCAAGCCAATCAACATGCACCAGATGACGGTAACGCAACAGAAACTTTATCGGACGTCCCTGATCGCTTGCCCATTCTGGTACACCATTTTCATGAACCTGAATCGAAGAAAAGCCATTGTTTTCGAATTGTTGCACCGCACGATCAAAATCCCCGGGATAGCCGGTGATAATGATCGATTTGTCTTTTGAAACGCCTTTTTCGGACAACGTTTTTTTCAAGGTTTCTTTGGGAAAGAGATCGAACCACTGGACAGGAAAAGAGATCGAACCGGGAATATGTCCACCACGGGGTTCATTTTGTAACGGCCACCCATTATAGGCTGCTGAAGGTCGAACATCGATCAATACCGCATTATCCTGCGAAATTGTATCTGCAAGGGTACGAGTGGTAATAAGGGTTTTCATAGATAGACTCCAAGTTTACCTTTTGATTGCTAAATTAGATGTGAAATACAATGCAAAAAATCATAAATCGTCTCGCCCTTGTCCAAAAGCTTTATCCATGATGCACGAAAGGGTTCGTACACGCGATCATGACAAAGGCTAGCCCAATAGATAAAAAGCACGAGCGTATTCCGAAACAGACTCGAGATTCACCTTGATTTGGAAAGAATCATGAATTCAGCTGCCACACAGAATCGACAAAATACCGACGTTTATCAAAAAAATTTTTCACGACCTTGAATCCATTGAGCCTGGCTAGCCGGTGAATCGTATCCGAATCGTATTTCCTGGACATTTCCATCACAATAGGTTCCCATTTTTTAAATTGAAACTGTTTTTGTAAAGCGTTCAAAGTGACCGTTTGTTCGCAGGTACTCAATAAATGACTCTTGGCAACTCCATCGATTGGATTATAACTTTCATGATGGATAAAATTTTCCAAATCGAAATTTCCATCAAACTCTCGATTGATTCTAAGTAAATGATTGAGATTGAATCTTTGGGTATAGCCATGCGGATCATTATATGCTTTGATAATCACAGCCGGGTCTTTTTTTAAATCAAAGCCGATGAAAAGCATGTCGTCTTTGCTCATCACATCTGCAAGACCCTGGAAAAAATCATGACACTGCTGATCACCATAATTACCGATATT
>CAYNUX010000414.1:0-3906 GCA_964400115.1 uncultured Cytophagia bacterium | reverse complement strand
CCCAAAGTATCGCTTTGCAAGCTCATGCCCCCGATTTCGAATCCGAGTTGACCATCGGAAAGTCGATTGACATCATAGATGAGTTCGGTGTGAAAGGATCCTTTGGTGCCGGAGCGTTCAAATTCATCGGGAATGGCTCCATGCAATCCTCTGGAAAGCGATGTGTAATTGCCTCCCATCGTCCCTGTTACCTTGGGGGCCAGTTCGTAGCTGAATCTTGCGGATGCACCGCCCAGATTATGCTGGCTATTATTGAATTCACCTTTGCTGCGATCCAGCCACCCATGCAGACGAAAATTTCCTTTTTCCAGGCGTTGCCAATATCCTGCGTCGATGAGGATGGTACTAAAAGAGCCGCCCTGGGCTTGTACCCACCCCGAGCGGAGCAGATTACTCAGTTTGTGATCAAAGGTCGGTTTTTCTGCTTGTTTATCAAACCAGATGATAACCGGGTCATAGGCTGATGTGGGGGTGAGAAGTGATGGCTTTGGGGGTCGTGTCGTTGCTTTATCACCTGCTTGCCGGATGATGCGATCCTGGCCAAAGACCACAACGTCGGGTAATTCTAATTGTTCATCATTGGTTTCGACTGTTTGCCCTTCTTTAGTCTCGATCACCACAGAATCCGGGGGTAGATCCATGCGAGTGGGAGGAGGGGATACCTTTTGCGCATTTGCATTTGCAAACAGCAAACATGCCATAACGATAGCCATTATTGATTTCATAAAACTCTGAATATCCCTGATTAATAAAAATTTTAGCCTTCTTTGCCTACAAGATCCTGTAAGCGTTCCTGGGCTTTTTCCACATAGTCGGTTTTTGATGCATAATCGGTCAAGATCGTTTGATAAAGGCGTCTGGCATCACCGAGTCTTCCCAGCTCTTCATTGCAAAGACCTGCCTGATATATCCCTCTCACGATCCAATCCGTTTCGCTGGGATAGAGATACTTTGTTTTTAAAAACGAAACCACAGCTTCCTGAAACGCATTTTGACCTTTATAGGCCATACCGAGATAAAATTGCGCTTCTGCGGCGATCTCGCGATCCGCCTGAGTCAGGACTTTTTCGATCTCACCGATAGCAACTGGATATCTTTTGACGGAAATATAGGCGCGTGCAAGGCCGATTCTCGCCAGGTTTTCAGTACGTGGGTCTTTGGTTTCATTTAACACCCTTGAGAAAAAGGATTGAGCTTGTACATAATTTCCCTGTTCCAGAAAAGCCTGACCGATTTTATAGGTCGCCGTAGCACTGAGTTCATGATCCGGGAAATTTTCACGCAATTGCTCAAATAAGGATATGGCCTGATCATATATTTGATCGTCGAACAAGAGCAGGCCAGCCTGGTAAAGGGCATCTGCAGAACGTGTTGATTCCGGATACATGGTCCATTGTCGTTTAAAGGCAGCCATAGCTGCTTGGGTCTCTTTTTTTTCTTTGTAGGCAAGACCGATGTTGAAATTTGCCATGGCAGCTATTTGAGAGTCTGTATAATTTTGTAATATTTGATTATACTGGTTAATGGCCTGGTCATATTGTTGCGAGTTGAAAAAGAATTCTGCCTTCCTGGCCAGAATTTCTGCAGCTTTTTCAGGGTTTCCAATGGTGGTGACCAATGTATCCACAATACTGAGGGCTTGTTCTGATTCTCCTTTTTGCATAAGAGACCATTGCAGCCCGGTGACTGCATCATCGACATAATCACTGTTACTAAAATCCTCAACAATGCGGCGATAGTGGGTTATAGCCTGATCATATTCACCCAAATTATAATAACAATCACCCAAAGCATAGATTGTATCATCCTGATATTCGCTGTTTGGATATCGTTGTATAAGGTAATTAAAATCATCTATGGCTGCCTGATAATCATCGGCACGAAAGGAGGCCCGCCCTGCCATGTAAATGCTTTCCTGTGCCATGGAGGACTGGGGATATTGTTCTACGAGTTGCCGAAAATGCCTGTGAGCGTTTTGCAAATCATTATCTCGATAATAAGAGTATCCGATCTGAAATAAAGCTTCTGCTTTTTGAGACGCTGGTGCATCGCTCCTGAGCACCTCATTATAAACCTGAATAGCCCGGGAATATGATTTTTCATTAAAAAGGGCGTCTCCCTGCCGGAGTTTCGCGTCCATACTCACCTGATCGGCTCTTTTTTGGGATGTACGCTCAAATGCATTGGATGCGCGGTCATATTGGCCCAGCTTCATAGCGGCATACCCCAGCCCATAGTTCGCTTCGTCTGCCCGTTCAGAGTCGGGATACTGGCGCAAGAATGCCTGATAGGCATCATGGGCATCCTGAAACCTCTCCAGTTTGTAAAGGGCTTCTGCCTTCCAAAACAGAGCGTCTTCAGCCACAGCATGAGTCGAAAAAGCCCGCAGGACAGCGTTTAAATTTTCCAGAGCTTTGCCATATTCTTTGTTCTGAAATTGTGTCCAGGCCAGTTTGAACAGAGCCTGGGATTTGACATTGCCCTGGTCATATTCTTTGAATGTCTCCCGAAATATCTGTTCGGCCTGAGCCGTATTCCCCTGGACAAGATAACATTCACCGACCATGACATTGGCTTCACCTGCCACCTCTGATGTCGGGTACTCTTTTAATAGTTTTTGGTAATAGTCCAATGCTTGCTCATAATTTGCATCATTGAAAAATAAAGATGCATATTCATAAATGGCATTGGGAGCATCGGGGCTATCCGGATAATCATTAAAGGCTGAATAAAAAGATTTTCGTGCACGCGCTCTTTCATCGAGGATTAAAAGATTTCGCCCTGCCTGAAAATAGGCCGAAGCCACAAGAGCTTTGTCGTCGCTCATGCTCGGTACAGCTTCGAATGCACTCGCTGCCCTGGCATGCTCTCGTTCCTGATAATAGGCCCACGCAAGACTATATTGAGCATCATCTGCATAGCGACTATTGGACATTCCGGAGATTATCTGATATGCCTTGATGGCTTTATCATAGTTGCCTTTTTTGTAAAAAGATTCACCGATAAAATATTGGGCTTCGGCACGCAAGTCACTCGACGGATACGTTTGTAATGCTTCCGATAACAAGCTCAACGCTTGGTCATAATCACCTTTGCCAAATGCTGAAAATCCTGCCCGATAAGATGCCTGTTCAGCCATAGGGCTGTTTGGGAATTTTTCCAGCAGTGTTTGATATGTTTGGGTTGCTTGATCCCATTTTTGTTGATCTTCATAGATATATCCGGCTGAATATAGAGCATAGTCAATGAGTTGACTTTGATCATCGCTCCTGTTAATCACCCGGTTATAGAAGGTCAGGGCTTTTTCCATATCCCCCTGATGATACAAGGCTTCGGCATACCAGTAAAGGGCATCGATATACAGGTCACTGTTTGGATATTTCTCCATGAATGCTTTCAGCATACCTTGTGCTTCTTCATAGCGATCAGCATGAACAAGGGCTTCGCATATTCGAAATTGTGCTTTATCCCTCAATCCCACAGCCGGATAGTTTGTCAATAATTCTTTAAAAGCCGAAATAGCCCGACTATAATCGGCTGTTAAAAAATAGCTTTCAGCGAGGTAAAATTGTGCTTGTTCTGCAAATGCACTTTTTTTGTGTTGTTGCAGGAATTCTCGGAATTGATCTGCTGCAAGATCATATAGCTGATCTCTAAACATACCTTTTGCAACAAAAAACTCCCGTTCTGCAACCGCATCCTGGGGCTGTGCCGGCGCGAGCTGGATCCATGTGAGAATTGCCAATATCACCAACTTTAGTATCATAATTTTTCATATCCTTTGGCTGTGACTTGATACGCTATTAGACGTGATCATTACTGCACAAGTTCCATAAATTTAACAATGTCAGGGAGGTAACGCTATTTTTTCAGTTGTCACCAAAAGCCTGGACTGCAAGCTCGGGT
>CAYNUX010000413.1:0-3910 GCA_964400115.1 uncultured Cytophagia bacterium | reverse complement strand
AGACGTGAGTCCGGGATATTTTTTTATTTTCATACCTATTATCGCGCTTGCAGCCAGTCTTCCCATTTCTTTAGGGGGGATTGGTGTTCGCGAACAGAGTGGTGTGGCTCTTTTTGCCCAGATTGGTATTGCCAGTGCACCCGTCATCGCCTTTGAATTATTGGCGTATATTGTGGGTATTCTCGCTTCTATTCCCGGAGGGCTTTTCTTTGTCTTGCGCAAGAGCCGCTTTAGTAATGGAGCGAGTTAACGATAATTTATAGAAATAGCCGGTTTGGTGGTTCTGTTGATTATAATGCACATGAAATGGAACAGACCATCCTAATGAGGTAGGAGGAACAGCATGAAGTCTATATATAACCTTGGTGTTGTCCTGTCAATAATTGTGCTTTTGGCAGGTTGCGAAACCGTACAAAAAACACTTGGTTCAGTGGATCGTGTAATCGTTCTTTGTGATGATGAAATCTGGCCGGAAATAGAGAGCTCTGTTCGCGCTGCCATTCAAAAAGAATTCAATACTCCCCAACCCGAGCCGACATTGATTGTCGTGCAAAAATCGCCCCAGACACTGGAGGAACTTAAACGATATCCTCATATTCTGTTTGTAGGTACTCTGGATGCTGAAAATGCCACCAAACAAATCGTGGATCAACTTTTGACCGAACAAACCCGGTCTCAGGTTGCGCAGGATCAATCTTATTTGTTTAAAAAGAATGATGCGTGGGCAAGGGGGCAATTGCTGGTGGCGGTCATTACGCAAGATGTTGAAACTTTGAAAGCGCGGTTCAATGAAAATGGGGAGCAGGTTTATCAGCTCATTCATACGCATGCACACGAGTTGGTAAAAGATCAACTCTATTACCGCTATGAACAAAAGGATATCAACAAACAACTGATGCAAGAGCACGGTTGGATGATTCGGGTTCCGCACGATTATTTTGTGGCGATCGATTCTGCCAAAGCGCGCTTTGTATGGCTGCGTCGCGTCAACCCACAGCGTGATATTTGGGTCTATTGGCAAGAGACCGATGATCCCTCGCTGCTCTCCAAAGAATGGATGCTGGCTCAACGCAAACGCACCGGAGAAACATACCTTTCAAAAGATTATGTTTATGAAAGCGAGAGCATCCCTGTCCGTGAAACCAGCGTCGATTTTAATGGCCGTTATGCCATTCGTCTCGATGCTGTGTGGCAGAATGAAGAATATGTCAGCGGCGGCCCCTTTCGAAGCTATGGATTCTATGATGAGGACGGTGGCAGACTTTATATGATCGATTTTTTCGTTTTCAGACCTGGCGAACGCAAATGGCCCTTTATGCGACAACTGGATGTGATCGCCAACACCTTTAGAACTCGTGCAGATGAGAATAATAATTAACCGTGAGGTGAAATATGCCCAAGGTTGCCATTCTTATGGGCAGCCCATCCGATAAAGAAGTGATGGAAAATGCTGTCCAATATCTCGATTATTTCAAACTCGATTATGAGATCCATGTCATGTCTGCTCACCGTAACCCGGAGGTTGTGGCTGATTTTGCCAAATCGGCAGAAGCCAATGGCTTTTCCGCGATTATCGCAGGAGCGGGTATGGCCGCTCATCTGCCAGGTGTTGTTGCGAGTATGACTACGCTCCCTGTTATTGGTGTGCCACTTGCCGGTTCAGCCTTGAATGGTGTCGATGCTCTCTATAGTATTGTCCAGATGCCCAGGGGAATTCCTGTTGCCAGTATGGCCATCGGCAAGGCAGGTGCTGTTAACGCTGCGATTTTCCTGGCAGAAATATTCGCATTAACGGACAAGGAGATTAAAACAAAAATTTTAGAGTTTCGAAAAAACGGAAGTAAATTATGAGAGTGTGGGTAACGGGGTGTAATGGCCTTTTGGGACAAAAGCTTTTGGAAACGATACCCGGCGGATTTCATTGTGTCGGCATCGATTTGCAAGAAAGAGCGATTCTGGCTGATCGGTGCGAATACGTTCGTCTCGACCTCGGTGATCGTAACGAAATAAAAGACCTGGCGCTAGGCGATAAACCGGACTGGATCATTAATGCCGCCGCCTATACTCATGTTGACGCTGCAGAAACCGAGCGAGATGCCTGCTGGCAAGCCAATGTCATTGGCACGGAAAATGTTGCCTATGCTGCTCGCAAAGCGCATGCCAGGGTCTTGCATGTGTCGACAGATTATATTTTCGATGGCACCGATGGTCCTTATAAAGAAGATGACAAACCGAATCCGATTGGCTTTTACGGTCGTTCCAAGCTCGCCAGTGAAAATGCGCTCATTATCTCTGAGATCGACTATATCGTCGTTCGATTGATGGTACTCTATGGTCTTACCGTGGATCGAAAATCAAATTTTGTTGTCTGGTTACTCGATCAGCTTGTTCAAAACAACCCCGTGAGAATTGTCGATGATCAGTATGGTAATACAACCCTGGCGGATGAATTGGCAGAGGCTATGTGGGTGTGTGTGCAAAGACAAGCAAGAGGGGTCTATCATATCGCAGGCCCGGAGATTATCAATCGATATCAGTTTGCGCAAATGATCGCCGATCAGTTTGAGATGAACAAGGATCTGATATCGCCTCTATCCACTAAAGAATTGGCTCAACCTGCCCCCAGACCCCTGAAATCCGGACTCATCGTGGATAAAGCCAGAAACGAATTGGGCATTCAACTCTCAACGACCGAGACCGCACTGTCGCGCTTAAAAAAACAATGGGATGCGCTAAAATAAACAAAGGAACCGGGATTGAACGCACTGGTAATTATACCGACTTACAATGAAGCCCAGAACATCGAAAGAATGATTATCTCTGTCTTGAATCAGAGCCCTTTTGCTTTACAAGTACTCATTATCGATGATAATTCACCTGACAGGACTGCCGATATCGTCAAAAATTTAAAAGCAGATGATCCTCGTATCCATCTCATTGAACGTTCAGGGAAATTTGGGCTCGGTACTGCTTATGTCGCTGGCTTTCGTTATGCCCTCGCTAATGAATATAATTACATATTAGAGATGGATGCTGATTTTTCGCATGATCCCAAGGATATCAATACTTTGCTCGAAGCAGCCGAAACGTACGATGTGGCCATTGGCTCCCGATATATACAGGGAGTAAATGTAGTCAATTGGCCCTTGAGCAGATTGCTCCTGAGTATGGGAGCCAGTCTTTATACCCGCATCATTACCGGTTTACCTGTCAGAGACTGTACGAGTGGATTCAAATGCTATCGGCGAAACGTACTCGAGAAGATCGAACTCGATCGCATCGAATCGGATGGATATTCATTTCAAATTGAAATGAAATTCCGGGCCTGGAAAAAAGGCTTTTCTTTATATGAGGTCCCGATTATCTTTACCGATCGGGTTGCCGGTTCTTCAAAAATGTCAAAACGAATTGTTCGTGAAGCTATCTGGATGGTTTGGAAACTCAAATTCCTTAGCCTTTTCAAACGCCTCTAGTTGCATCATATCCCATTTCCGAGGAAGACATGGATTCAATGTTGGGTCATGAAAAACCTTTGACCTTCACCAGTGAAGGCAATCAGCTTGTCGGTATTTTGCATACTGCAGGACATGATAAACTCGTCATCGAGTGTCATGGATTTACCGGAAACAAAATCGAGAATAAAAGACTGTTTGTGGAATTTTCCAGGGCACTTTTAAAGGAAGGGTTTGATGCATTCAGATTTGATTTTTATGGTTCCGGCGATAGTGCAGGTGATTTTGAGGAAACCTCGATCAGTCATAATATTGCCAACCTCACTGATGCTGTCGCTTGGGCTAAAGAGCAAGGCTATAAAGATATTGTGATTATGGGTGTTAGTATGGGAGCGGCTACCTGTATTTTGGCTGCGGCCAATGCCGATGTACAAGCCATGGTTCTATGGTCCACTGTT
>CAYNUX010000412.1:0-3928 GCA_964400115.1 uncultured Cytophagia bacterium | reverse complement strand
TAAACTCTCTCCAGTTTGTTTTCTTGTCCGGTTGAACGACAAGAGGTTTCAGGCTCTTGCCTTTTAATTCATCAGAACCCTCGAGTTTTGCAAAATCACACCACGTGGGAAACAGATCCAGCCCTGTTGAGACCAGGTGGGTGTCGTCGATTCCGGCATGAATACCGGGATGGGAAATAACAAGAGGAACTCGAATGGCCTCTTGATATAAAACTTGTTTCTGGCTCCAGCGATGAGCAGCAGCCCCTTCACCGTGATCGCTCGTAAAAAATATAATGGTATTATCGGGTTCACCATTCTCCTGTAAAACACGCAATAGTTGACCGATCTATTCATCAGCTTTTTCAACCAGTCGATAATATGCCCAGACATATTGACGCCACAAATCAGGGGTCCAGTCAGTGCTGGGGTAGATTTTGGGAGCAAAGGTTTGAACCAGTCGCAAGACCGCAGGTTCACCAAGGGGAGGCAGGAAATTGGAGGGCAGCGGAGGGCATTCGTCTGCCTGTGGTGGATGCATATAAGGACCTTGCGATCCAGTGTTTCCCTTTACCCACTCGGAAATGTCGTGAGGATTTACAAAAGATGCAACAAGAAAAAAAGGATTTTTTCTTGTTGTTTTTAAAAACTCTTTAAATGCAGTGGCCAGTTTGATATCGCTAAAATCGCCCAGGGTGTGTTTGAGATGGAAAAATCTGTGCATATGGTTTTCGTATTGTGCAAGGGGGAGGTGCCACTTGCCTAAATAGGCCGTTTTATAACCCGAGTGCGCCAATAACCTGGTCACCATCACTGAACAGTCAGGATGGCAGTTGTTGTCTATTGTAATTCCGGTCTCATGAGGCATCTTGCCTGTAAGCATAGCCATCCAGGAAGGGGTACACAGAGGCTGTGCGCAATACGCATTCAAAAAGACCCTTCCCGTTTTGGCCAGCTGGTCCATATGTGGTGTCGATAAATAGGGATTGCCTAAAAAGCTGCAAGTCCCGGCATTTTGTTGACCGGTAACAATGACCAGAATATTCGGGGCCTGGAGATTTTGTCCAATGCCGGCTCTGTGCATTTTGAACACCATTGAACCCAAAGAGATTTTGATAAAATCACGTCTGTTCATTTTTAACATACCCGATAGAATAAATAGAGGCTGACGTGGTACAGGCCGTTTAGTCACTTTGTAATAAATCAACTAATCACCAAATAAGAAAGATAATAACGGTTAGCTCACAGTTAACTAACATTGTTAAAAAAGGCTTGTTTTCGCAGATCAAAGTCGTGAGCGAGAATGATCCTGATGCGCATTATTGGTCAAAGAGTGTTTCTCGATAACTCGTTGCCAATCCAGCTAAACTCTATCCTAGTCCAAATCGTCCTGAAAAAATTCTCCATGATAGCCAAAAAGAATGGCATGAGGAGCGTCTACCCTTGCAATTTCCAAAAACGTGTTCGCATCCAAAATCAGCAAAAACGATCTACCCGTATTTTCATCCAAAACAACAGACAAGCCCCCCCCCTCAAATCCGCCGCCGATCACGGCAATTTTTCTTTTCATGTCTGTCCCCAAAATTTAAGCAATAAATGCCAGCCCTCTTATTAATGGCCCCACTCCAATGCTGGCCAAAATGAAGAATAACGATATTTTTTTCCTTGGGGAACCTCGATTTATGCAATTTAATAGTGAATTTTAATTCCTACCCGATCTGTATTCATATCCAGTAAAAATTTGCATTGATCATAACGCGGTGGCCCCAGGGCGCGCAGGGCATTATTTGATACCCCAACCCCTTCCCG
This sequence comes from uncultured Cytophagia bacterium, assembly GCA_964400115.1. GTDB lineage: Bacteria > Zhuqueibacterota > Zhuqueibacteria > Residuimicrobiales > Oceaniaggregativiventaceae > Oceaniaggregativivens. Next base: position 2,140 of record CAYNUX010000412.1, on the reverse strand, counting down.
TGGTAACCCCAGAAAATTTTTATCCAACTTTTCATTATTGTTTTCATCATGCAAAACAGAGCATGCGATCTCACCCAACGCCAGGGAATCAAAAATGAAAAACATGGCTCCCTGCCGGGCAGGCAAAGACTTGAATTGTGCTGCCTTTTTAAAATCCTCCGGGAATCCTTGATCTGAACGATACAAAGAGACCCGGACGACCCCTTGCTCATTCCGTACACTGTCGATCTTGATCTCCAGAGTATGAGACTGGGCAAAAGATTCGCTATGAATAGTGAGAATAAAAAAGGAAAAAATAACTGTTATAATCTGTTGTCTGAAATAGATCATTTGATAATTCATCCTGTTTACAAGATCAAAAACAGCATGATCGGGCATTTTATTCGCATTATTCATAACCATTGATCCGTTTTACCACATAGACCTCAAACGGGTCCCCTTGATGGCTTTATAAAGCCAGAAAATGGAACAGAGATCGCAAGGAGGAAAAATGGAGGACGCAATTCTTTGCGGCTTTGTGACTTGCGACTTTGGACAAGAATAAAAAACACGCTTGATTATCACAAACAGTAGTAAAGAAATAATGAAATCAAAAAACATTCATAAAAAGGAAACAGACCATTGAACAAAAAGACCACTCATCGCACCCATCTTGCGCTGGGTGCTCGTCTGTTAGAAAAGGGCACAGAGTTTAAAGTATGGGCACCTCATGCACAATCCGTTTTCGTGACTGGAGAGTTTAATTCCTGGGACAAATCCGCTCATCCTCTCAAACGCACAAAAGAGGGCGTATGGCAGGGGACAGTGGATTCGGCAAAGCTCGGAGATGAATACAAGTATGTTATCCGGAATGGCTCCAAAGAGTTCAGTCGCATCGATCCCTATGCCGTTCATGTCACCTATTCTGTGGGAAATGCCATCATATCCGACCTGTTTACAGGAACGGTTCCCCCTTTTGATCCGCCCCCTCTCAATGAACTGGTCATCTATGAGATGCACATCGGCACGTTTAACGACTTTCCGGGTGGAGAGCCCGGTACACTGGATAAAGCCATTGAAAAATTGCCACATCTAAAAGAGCTGGGGGTCAATGCTATCGAACTGATGCCGGTTATGGAATTTGCGGGTTCTTTTTCGTGGGGATATAATCCGTCACTGATATTTGCCATCGAATCCTCTTATGGCGGACCCCAAGAGTTTAGGAAATTTGTTCGTGCTGCACATGAATCAGGCCTGGCAGTGATTATCGATGTGGTCTATAATCATCTCGGACCCAGTGATCTCGATCTCTGGCAGTTTGATGGATGGCATGAAAATGACAACGGGGGCATCTATTTTTATAACGACTGGCGTAATCACACTCCCTGGGGAGCGACACGTCCGGATTATGGCCGGGATAAAGTGCGCAGCTATTTGTACGACAATGCAATGATGTGGCTGAAATGCTATGGTGTCGATGGTCTGCGTTGGGACATGACCGCCTTTATTCGTAATGTAGAGGGCCATGACGATAAACCGGATCAGGATTTGCCGGATGGTTGGAGTTTAATGCAGTGGATCAATTCAGAATGCAACAAAGCGGGTAAAAAGATTCTCATTGCCGAAGACATGCAATCCAATCCGGCACTAACAGAATCTGCAGACAAGGGCGGCGCAGGATTTCACTCTCAATGGGATGCAAAGTTCGTGCATACCATTCGCGAACAACTGATCATCCCCGAGGACAAGGATCGCGATCTGGATAGAATTCGTGATGTGCTGCAAGATCGTTTCAATTCCGATCCTTTTCAGAGGACGATTTACACCGAATCTCATGATGAGATCGCCAATGGCAAGGCACGTCTGCCCGAAGAGATACATCCGGGCGAGGCCGATTCCTGGGTTTCGAAAAAACGATCGACGCTGGGTGCGGCGCTGGTATTTACGAGTCCGGGTGTCCCTATGCTCTTTCAGGGGCAGGAAATTCTGGAGGACGAATGGTTTAGAGACATTGATCCGATAGACTGGAAGAAAAAAAGTCGATTCAAAGGAATATTTCAGCTCTACCGGGATCTCATCCGCTTGCGACTGAATTGCGACAATACAAGCAAGGGACTTTTGGCATCCCATATCCAGGTGTTTCATGTCAATCAAGAGGACA
>CAYNUX010000411.1:0-3960 GCA_964400115.1 uncultured Cytophagia bacterium | reverse complement strand
AACCCTTTATGCAGAGTTGAATGTGGCAAATCGCAAATTACAGTCCCGCTTTAAAGAATTGGAACTATTTGTACAAATCAATTCTTCCTTGTCCCTGGTGCTCGATTATAAAGAAACATTGGATACTATCCGTCAATTCTTCCTCGCTCATTTTAACCTTGAAAGTTTTGCTCTGGTACTGAAAGAAGAGACCCGTGAAATGAAGGTGCGGGCATGTTTTGGGCGCGATACGATTGAGGGAGAAATCGTAGATTATAATTCCGATACTGACTTTTATAAAAAAACATTTGAAAAGAGACAGCCGGTCTATTGCCGAGACCTGAGCATGCAAGATCACTGCATCAAATGGTTCAGCTCTCACAGCGGTTCTCTCTTGGCAATTCCGGTCGCAAACAAGGTCATGGGGTTTATCGGTCTTTTGTTCCTAAGACGGTCCACGCCCGATGCCTTTACAGGTGCAGAGATTGATTTTATCAAACGCATCGGAGACCATGTCGCTTCAGTGATGACCCGGGTCCTTATTCATCAAAAAACTAAAAATCTGGCTTTTACAGATGAATTGACAGGGGTCTTTAACCGACGGTACTTTAATCAGCGTTATGCCCGCGAAATTGGCCGTGCTAAACGATACAACCGCCGTCTTTCTGTCCTGATGGTCGATATCGATCATTTCAAGCAATATAATGATACGTTTGGTCACATCCTGGGCGATCAGGTTTTACAACATATGGCCGATATTTTTGAAAATAACATTCGCAAAGCAGACGTGATCTGCCGATATGGCGGAGAAGAATTTGTGATCATATTGCCGGAAATTGATTCGGGAAGAGCAGTCGTGGTGGCAGAAAAGTTGCGAACTGTGGTGGAAAATTCTATTTTCCCGGGTATTGAAAAATTGCCAGCTGGCAAGATAACCATATCCATTGGTGTGGCCTCTTTTCCCCAGAATGGTTCAGCTTCAGAAGAAGTATTGAATGAAGCAGATAAGGCTCTCTATGCTGCAAAGAAAATGGGCAGGAATCGAGTGGTTGATTCTTCTTTGTTAAAGGAAATTCAGGTGTAACAGTAACAGCTCCACATAAGAAAGTTAAAACCATCTGGTAACCAGCTTTTTGATTTCCCCGAGGGCATTCTCAGCAGCAAATTCACCCTCCTGAATAAGCCAGTCGAGTTTATCAAATTGTGACCAATGAAACTCTCCGACACCGGGTTGCAGCAGCAAATCTGCTTCTTTGATCAATTCATCATGGTAATGACGGGCTGTAATCTGATAACTCTGCAAAACAATATCAATGATGTTATCGAGTTCCGGATTCTTGGCTAGAACCTTGGAAACATCAATAGCAAGAACCTTGTGTTTGGGTAAAAGCTTCTTAGCTGCCCGAATAGGAACAGGCGAAGTCGCAGCACCATCGATCAATAGCCTCCCATTGGTATCGACCGGAGGTAAATAGCCGGGTAATGCAGCACTGGCTGTCACAGCTTCGATAATGGATCCTTTATTCAAAATGACTTCATCACCATCGATAAGATCGGAAGCCACAGCCGCAAAAGGAATGCGGGTCTCTTGCAAAAGACCATCCTCCAAAAGAAACTCCAGGGTAGAGCTCAGTCTTTCCGTACCGAAGACCGACCGTCGATAAGCCGCGACATTCATGGCCACCGATTCTTTAATATTTCTCGCCAAATGGTCGAGCCAGTTATCAGACAAACGTTTTTTCCCGGATGCATCGAGCCCGGTCGTCTTGAAAGCAGGACTTTTCAATAGACTCTTGAATTTTTCTTCGACCGCTTTGGCATCCACGAGTTGCGCATAAACAGCGCCTACGATGGCTCCCATACTTGTGCCAATGATAAGCTCGATGGGAATTTTTTCGCGCTCTAACACTTTCAGAATACCAATGTGAGCAAATCCCCGAGCTCCACCGCCTCCCAACACTAAACTGACCGAACGCTTGAATACTCCCATGATTTGCACCTAATTTAGCAAGGAAATCTTTTGAATAATACGTTTGGTTGATAAAAATTCGACAAAATAGATGCCGCTGGCCACACGGTTACCTTGTTGATTTTCTCCATACCATGTCACGTGCTGGTTGGCCCCGGCCAGCCGCAGACCATCCCAGAGTACCGCAACTTGTTGTCCCAAGGAATTAAAAATCCGGATTTTTATAGGCTTTCCCTCATTCAGATTAAAGGACAGGATCACTCCCCTATCCGCAGAAAATGGATTGGGAAAGGCAGCGACGGTTTCATCCGTATCGATCAGAGGAAAAGGATTTCCGAGATAATAAAGAGCATTCACCGTATTGACAAGGCCGTATCCATAAATATTATTGGGCATATCAGCACGGTCTGCGGTTTTGATCAAGGCTTCTCTTATCAGCATGGGCGGAGTATCGGAAAAAGCTGATAATAAAATAGCAGCACCGCCTGCTACCAATGGAGTACTGGCTGAAGTCCCGTTGATACTCGCATAACGGCGGCCTATTTCTTCTCCCACACGATTATGGATCGTACGTACAGACATCCCCATGGCAACCACTTCAGGTTTGATCCGGCCATTAGCAGAAGGACCGGTTGAACTAAAAGGGACGATAACTCCCCTTGAATCAACCGCACCTACACTTATCACACTATCTCCATCTGCAGGAGCCAGAATCGTCCCCCATTCGTTATCGGCTTCATTGCCCGCTGCGACCACCACCACAATTCCTTTTTTAACAGCCAAATCTGCAGCACGGGTAATGGCAGGCGTAAAGCCGTTCAAGTCTTCTTTTTGATACCATTTATTGTATCCCAAACTCGCACTGATAATATCAGCCCCTATGCTATCGGCCCATTCAGCTGCAGCGATCCAATTGTCTTCCTCTGCAATAATTTCCTTATCAACGATTTCTGTTTTGGCCAAAAGATATTGCGCTGAAAAAGCGGGTCCGATCAATTCACCGCTCTTAAACCCGGCCAAAATCGATAATATCTGTGTCCCATGATAAGGTTGGTTTACTGCGTCCTGCGTAGAATCATAACCGACAAAAGAGTCGTCATTTATGAAATCATAGCTGGCCAGAACGTCCAAATGAAAAAGTGCTTCGTGATTCAGATTGAACCCTGTATCGAACACGGCTACAAGCACATTCTGCCCCGAATATCCTATTTGATGCGCATCGACTATACGAATCTGATTGTTTTGAGTAAAAGATTTACCATAATCATAACGCAAAAAAGAAGGCGGAATACCTTTATTTAAATCCGGATGACAGGCAGGATGTGGAATCTGAGTTTTTAAGACCGGACACACATCAAGTACATAGTCCAAATCTCTCAGTTCTCGTACACTGGCAAAAGAAGCAGATACAGAAATAGCATTCAGCCAGCGAGAGACATTTTCAACAACCATTCCCTGCCTCTTTATCCCATCTATATACGGTTTATACACTTTTAAATCAGTCGAATCAAAAAAGGGAGGGCGCGTACGCTTGACACGCCGTTCCACAGACCGTTCTGAAAGAGACAGGGAAGATTTTGCCAGAGAATTCTCCAGAGGCCCCTTGTCTGCAAGGTAAACCCAATATTTTTCCGGTTCAGCAAAAAGCCGCACCAGGGATGAGAAAAAAATGAATACTGCAAGACAAAGATGCCTCATAAAGTTTCCTGGTATTAACGTGTTTGCATATAAGCGTCGGTGATGACAACAGGCTCTGATGGCAATACAGGTGCCTGATAAACGGGAGATACCTTGGTATCGACATTTCCGATCTTTCTTAAAACGTCCAATCCCTCGACCACTCGCCCGAATGCTGTGTATTGGCCATCCAAATGTTTGCATTTTTCCCGAGTCAAACAGATAAAGAACTGGGATCCTGCGCTATTTGGATCTCTGCCGCGCGCCATGGAGAGCACACCTTCTTCGTGTTCAACATCATTAAATTCAGCTTCCAGAGTATAACCAGGACCAGA
>CAYNUX010000410.1:0-3982 GCA_964400115.1 uncultured Cytophagia bacterium | reverse complement strand
TGACACAAAATCGGATCAAGCTTCCTTGCCGGTTCTCTCAAAGAGTACCCTTTTTATCGAAAGTGACACTGATTCTCTTTATGCAATCGATTCTGAGGGTCAATTGAAATGGACGTTTTTTACGCAAGGATTTCATGAATCGACACCTGCTGTGGGCCCGGATGGTACTGTGGTCACTGATTCAAAGTCGAGGTATCTGTATGCGCTTTACCCGGATGGCCAAACAAAATGGCGCTTATGGTTGCCAGAGCTGTGTACATCACCTGCAATCGGTTTTGATGGAACGGTTTATGTCGGAGCGTTTCATTTGTACGCCATTTATCCCGATGGAACAGAGAAATGGCATCTCGAAACAGAGTATGGGATCAGTGTCCCTCCGGTGATCGGTCCCAATGGCATGATCTATGCCTGTACAAAGGATTCCGTATTGCTGGCTATCGATTCTACCGGCGTAGAGAAATGGCGATTCCACACTGACGGACTGATAAAGTCTTCCCCGGTCATTGCCAGTCAGGGGACTGTCTTTTTGAGCGATGATCGTGGAAATATCTTTACCTTGAGTTCTGATGGCGATCTGATTTATCGCGAAGAAATGAACGGGGAAATCCTTTCTTCTGCTACGATTGACCCGGAAGGAAGTCTATATTTCGGGACTGAAAAAGAGTTTTTCGCGCTCTATTCCAGTCAGAGGGGGTTGGCCCCCAGTGCATGGCCCAGGATTTTTTGCAATATCCGCAATACGTCTGACAGCTATAATCCGCATTGTCCTCAAGCCAGATTGAAATCCAACCATGTTTTGCTCGAACAAGTCAATCAGGTTGTTCAGCTGGATGCACGTCCTTCCATGGATCCGGATGGAGATCCGCTTTTGTATGCGTGGCGCTGTTTGGCCAGTCCTGAAGGCAGCCATGTTGACTGGATCGATTCTGATGGTTCGACGATCGATGTATTGCTAAATAAAATCGGACAATATATCTTTTCGGTAACGGTTTCTGACAAGACCTTTTCCAGCACTGCCATCGCTCATGTCGACAATAATTTGTGGAAAAGGAATACCAGCCGCTTTATCAAATCTTCTCCTGCTTTTGGTCAGGATGGCCTGTTTTACATCAGTTCAGAAAATGGTTCTCTTTATGGGATGGATGAAATGGGAAACATAGACTGGCAATTTGCAACAGATGGGTGGGCCGTGTCGAGTCCAGTGATCGATGAACAGGGAAATATTTATTTTGCCAGCAATGCCGGATATTTGTACGCCATACGACCTGATCACACATTAAAGTGGCAATTAGAATTCAACATCGGTACACCTCTATCGGTAGCCATAGAACCGGGTGGAAACATCATTTTTGCTGCAGATTCCACTGTGTATGGGGTGACAAACAATGGCCAGATCGGGTGGAAATTTAAAAGCGAATCCCGGTTCTTCACCTCCCCGGTACTCGATCATCAGGGCAATATATATATCGGTGCTTATGATGGAACATTCTATGCACTCAATCCCGACGGAACAGAAAAGTGGCATTTCAAGGCAAGCGGTCCGATTTTGTCTCCGGCTGCTATCGCCACCGGAAGCGCGATTTATTTCGGTTCGATGGGCGGTACTTTTTATGCCCTGGAGTTTGATGGGACTCTTTTGTGGTCCTACTCGACGCTATCCGGATCAGGCATCAGCTGCTCACCCGCTATTGGTTCCGACGGAACCCTCTATTTTGGCTGCAGAGATCATCATCTCTATGCTCTGAATCCGGAAGGCGAACTCGAATGGCGTTACAAGACTCAGGCTGCGGTGCACTCGACGCCGGCTATTGGATCCGATGGCATGATCTATTTTGGGTCTATGGATGGACAATTCCGAGCCTTGAATGCGGATGGAGTCCTCGAATGGACATTCAAGACAGATCACAGCATCATGTCGTCTCCGGTATTGACCCGTCAAGGTATACTCGTATTTGGCTCGCTGGATTTTTCGATCTATGCTTTGGTAGGCAACAGTATGGGATTGTGTCAATCTGCCTGGCCCAAATTTCGGGGCAACAATGCCAACAGTGGGGTGGGATTTTTCAGTACCCCGATTAAGAGTCAGACATTAGAAAACCACAGGGTCTATACCATGTATCAGAATTATCCAAATCCTTTCAACTCTGAGACGACCATCGAGTTCGACTTGCTGCAAAAGAAAAGTGTGTTGATACAGATTTTCAATATTCAAGGGCAGCTGATTGAAACCATCATCGATGGATACAGACCTGCAGGAGAAAACAGAGTGATATGGAAATCATATGGCTATTCTTCGGGACCGTATTTTATCCAGTTTCGTGCGGGCGACTATCAAAGCGTGCAAAAGTGTCTGATTCTGAATTAGCAACTCGGATTCCAGGGCCGGACCTCAGCGGTTTATAAAAATTAATGATTTAAATAGTAAAAATATGATTTGAACCGGTTCAATGGCCTGGTTCTACCCCCCTAAAATCAGCCTTTTATCATCAATTGTCATGCTTTTTTCACCCCCCCAAAAACAGGTATGTTTGTTTTTTTAAGGCAATCTTTTCAATGACTTGTACATATCTGCTTTTTAAAATAATTGCATAAATTATCATAAAACAACAAACCTTCCGGGTCCGACCTCAGGGGCTTGCAGAGGGAATCCTGTATGCCCATTCCAGCGATCAAGTCCTGTACGCTCTTTTCCCTGATGGCACAATAAAATGGGTGTTTGACACAAAATCGGATCGAGCTTCTTTGCCGGTTTTTTCAAAAAATGAACGGGGAAATCCTTTCTTCTGCTACAATTGACCCGGAAGAAAGTCTATATTTCGGGACTGAAAAGGAGGTTTCGCGCTCTATTCCAGTCAGAGGGGATTGGCCCCCAGTGCATGGCCCAGGATTTTTTGCAATACCCGCAATACGTTTGACAGCTATAATCCGCACTGTTCTCAAGCCAGATTGAAATCCAACCATGTTTTGCTCGAACAAGTCAATCAGGTCGTTCAACTGGATGCACGTCCATCTATGGATCCGGATGGAGATCCGCTTTTGTATGCGTGGCGCTGTTTGGCATGTCTTTTATCCTTTCAATCAGTGCCTTTTCTTCGCATCCTGTAAAGCAATTCACGGACTGGTTCTCAGCGACTTTATGATTTAGCTTGGCCAGCATCCCTTTTATGCCCCGAGATTGCTATTTAATTTAAAAGCTGATTTGGTTCTATTTCCCCAAATCAGGCCCATTTAGTCAAGAATACTTTCCTTGACACTTTTATCGTTTCAATTTTTTATCATTGGCGCATTGATTCTTGTTGACTTTTTCGTATATTTCCATTTATGAAACTAATCGAAAGCGAGTAGTTGTCGTTCTGGCTGTCTCTGCCGTCAGCAGATAGCGCTAAGACTTTTCCAACTCTCGATAATCTTTTCCAGAAGAAATGTGCTTAATTCGATAATCCTAAAAAGACAAGCAAGGCAGACAAATACACATGCTGTAACATTACCTAAATGGCCTAGACTATTGAGCCCCAGGATACCTCGACCCGTTCACGCCGTCATATCAGTGATTTTGGGTCCAAAAAACGAATTTGAAAATCAACTAACCGTCGGATAAAGGAGTCATACATGAAAGGTTTCGGGCTTGTGTTCGCTGTTGCGTTGAAGGATTTGCAACCTATGAAGGCTCTAGCTATAAAAAGGAACATGAGGTCGATGATCCGTCGCAAAAGAGTGGAATTATCGACACACAAGACGACGTAGGAGGTTGGCCTGTCCTGAATAGTGCACCTGCTCCAAAGGATAGCGACGATGATGGTATGCCCGATGACTGGGAGGATGCAAACAAACTCGATAAAACGGATCCCAAAGACAGAAATACGATCGCTGCGGATGGGTATACCCTGTTGGAGAAATACTTGAATCGCATAAAATATTAGTAAATACAAAGATACTTGTTCAGGCCACCGGCTTTAAGCAAATGCCTTACTGTTCCATGTTT
>CAYNUX010000409.1:0-3983 GCA_964400115.1 uncultured Cytophagia bacterium | reverse complement strand
CGCTGGAGACAAACTCAGACCTATTATCGTTCCCTTGCCAGCGAAAAGTGTGAGTGCCAGCGTCAAGTTGACCTCGAAAAATCTCTTTAATCTTTTTCCCCATAATATTAAAGATTTCTGCACTTACCTCTTCTGATCGAGAAAGCTCTATTTGAAATTGCGTGCCATTGTTAAATGGATTGGGATAGTTTGGGGTGACGATCATTTCATCGGGCACCTTAATCGATCGGGAATAATCAGACCGGTCCACAGCGGGTGTTGGGTCATATCCCAGGCAGAGTTTATCGCATTGTGCGGCTATTTGCTCCCATCCAAACAAGAGGAATCTTTTTTCTCTTTGATCGTGCCAAACAACCAAACCTGCTGGAAATAAATTGGAAACAAAAGTAGAAACGCTGGCAACTCCATCTCCCCCTTTGTCTGATGATGTGAAAATTTTGGCCAACAAAGGGAAAATATTGGAGGTATCATTAGCCGGTAGTGCATAAATCCTTATCATCTTTTGAGCCGGAGTTGACACCAAAAGGTAGGATTCATCTGATTCAGGACAAGTATAAAGCGCCAACCCCTCTCGATTTGCGGTCAAGGCCTCTTCTGTTGCAAATAAAGCCAAAGAGGTATCTGGTTTATCTGGTTCGGCGAAATATTTATACACACCTTTCTCTTCCTCAGCCGCATAAAGGAAACCTTTGGCATCATCCACGACCATCCCCTCTACTACCGTGGAATGATCACCAAAGGTTCTTACAAGGGTACCCTTTACACGACCCGTGCCATCATCTTCCAGAAGATACTGTGCGATTTGATCCCAAAGATCATTGTCTTTACTGGTGACAAAAGCGAACAAAGCACCATCAACCGGTCTTCGGTAGAGAGCCAATCCATAAGTTGAATTTAACACCGGAATAGCTTCTTCTGTGGTGATATCGGACAGTTGTCGTGTTTCTTTATCAATTCGGTATACTCGTAGCTGGCTATGATCCCGCATCGTTACAACTGCCAAGTCCATACGTTTATTGCCGATCGAAACATTCTGCCGAATATCCACGCTGTTGGGATGGCTGATAACGATATGCTGCAACTGCTCTCCTTCCAAAGACCAGACAAAAAGCCCGCCCTCCGGGTAAACTCCCTTATCGGTACCCACAATCAGACTTGCTCCTGGATTTTCCGGGTGAACCCAAATGGCAGGATCATCTGCATCGCTAATGACAGGCTGTGTTGAGTAACGGGGCAAAACATAGATTGAATCAGCAACTTGCGAAAAAGCAAGCATTGGCAAGACACATATCAAACAAAGAAATGAAAATGGCCTCTTCATTGTATTCCTCCATTCAATTAATAAATTCTGAGTTAATCTGTATTTTCGCTCTAGGCGATTCACTTTGCCGCAAAAAAAGAGTACTCAGCTTTTCTGCGTTAAGAGAAAGATTGAATTCTTTGAAAACACGCTGACGTCCGTATTCTCCCAATTGTTGGGCTAACTCTGGATTTCTATACAAGGTTCTCAGACAGCGAGCAAGTGCCGGGCTATCCCCCGGATCGGTCAACAATCCGCATAAATTATGGGTAACCAATTCCGGTATTCCTGAGAGTCTGCTGGAAATGACAGGTAATCCACTGGCCATAGCTTCCATCAAGACGATGGGAATCCCCTCTTTTTTTCCCTCTTTTGTAGGTACGCTGGCCAAAACAAACGTATTCGCCCAGGCCAACTCGGCAAGTACCTTATCTCGAGGTTGCCCACCTAAAAGTAAGACCTCCAGGGTCAGATCGAATCTTGTAATCAAGGACTGCAACTCTGCTTTCAGAGGACCATATCCAATAATTCTGCAGTTGAAAGGTATATTTTGACTCTTGAGCTCGGCACAAGCTCGAATAAGATATTCATGTCCCTTTACCGCTTCCAGAGAGCCTATGCTGAGAATATTCAAACTCCCATAGCCTCCATCCTGGTGTTTCACAAAAAATTCTTTTGGATCGACGCCACAATGGACAACATGGATTTTTTCTGCATATTCCGCACCGCACTCTTGCACCATTACATTTTTATTAAATCTGGAAATGGTAACGCCAAACAAGGCGGCCTCGAGTTTCTGTCTGAGCATTCGTCGATTTACATGCAAATCTGATCCATGGGCCGTAAAACTAAAGGGGATCTCTGTCAGACGATGAATAATCAAAGCAGCAACTGTGGGATGCGTTGCAAAATGTGCATGTATATGACTGGTATTTTTCTCTTGCATCTTTACACCAAAAAAAATCGATTTGGGAAAAATGCCCATGGCACCTATAAAAAAATTGGCGCTCTTTATGGTATGAAAAAGGACAAAAGCTAATGTGGAAAAATACCGACCGGGAGATTTTAACATCACTTTTAGATTAGCTTTCATGATAGCAAAATTCATAAAAGGAGTAAAGTAGGCATTTTTCATTCTCGCTTTTGCGGCCTCGTGTACTTTGGATTCCTTCTGCTTCAAGAGCGGAAATATCTCAATCCGAAAACCCAATCTTTCCAGAGCGATCATTTCATAAAGAATAAAGGTTTCGGTTAGTTTGGGAAAACGCGACATCATATAGGCGACTGTTGGCGATTCTTGTGTGAATTTATTTTTCATCATTGTTCTCATCTAATTGACTTTGTGAATTTGGTGACGAATGCGATCGAGCTTATCCATGCCCCTCATGAGGCGGAACCGAAAAACAAGGGGGCTGGTGCGCAAGGTAATATTTGTACGACTCAGATTTCTATAATCTGCCCGGCTCATCACATTATGGCCATCACGAGTTGAAAACGCCAGCTGGATTCCGCATTGCGCCAGGACTTTTTGTACCTCTGCATTTTGTCCTCCATTAGGTGCACAAAAGACCGGATACCCAGAGTCGGCATAAAGCGACAGATCATCCAGTGAACCCTTGATTTCTTTTTTTACAAGCGGCAGATCAGCCTGACTCAAAATAGGATGGTTACGGGTATGGGGTCCCAGAATAAATCCACAGTTTTTCAAATCGCGTAGCTCATCCCAATCCAGGATACTTTTAACCTCTGGTAAAGTGACTTTGAGCTCCTTTAAAAAGGATCCCAATAAATCTTGAGCAATCTGGTGTGGTAACGTCTTGACGTAATCCTGAATCTGCCAGATCGCAGTATCTCTAGAAGCTTTTGATGAAACAATAAAATCTCCCAGTCCATTGAAATGAATTCTTGAACGCCGTGTCTGTTGAATCGTAAAATAGAGCTGATCCCACCAAAACCATTTTTTGGGATTCCCAGGATAGGCAGTAGGGACGAAAATCACAGCTGAAAGTTTATGCTTTTTGAGAATAGGTATTGCATAATCCTTGAGATCAGCATAAGCATCATCGAAAGTAATCAATACTGCTTTTTTGGGTAAAGATTCACGCTTTTCGATATGCTCAAGCAATGTTTCCAGGGATAGCACCCTATAATTTCGCTTTAGGTGGCGCATTTGCCAGTCAAAATCGGGTGGGGTGGCACTGACAAGCCGCGGATTGAGGGGAAGCGGCTTGTCAGGCCATGCCACCCGATGGAAGGTTAGAACCCGCAAGAGGCCAGTTGCGGGACCTGGAGGCTCCTTCTCATCTTTGGGCGGCGCTATTTTCGCCACCGATGTCAAGGGTGGTGGTTGTGAATTATTCATAGTATTATATTTTTTTTACCTTTTTACCCAATTGCCATACGATCTGAGGGATTCCATAGACTGCAGGCATTGGATCGTCCCAGCTAAACAAATCGAACTTTCGTTTGGGATTCATATAGCCCAAAATCGCCTTTATCGCTTTTTGACGTTTCGGAATTTCCAGAAAAGGAAAATCTCTTTTTTGCAACAAAACAGATGCAATCCATAAAAAATCTTTATGTATATCGCGACTTCGAACACCAAGTCGATAATTGGTATTAAGGTTCGACGGCGGACTGGGTATCCTGTCCAAATAACAGAAAGCCAATAGTGCGGGAAAAT
>CAYNUX010000408.1:0-3986 GCA_964400115.1 uncultured Cytophagia bacterium | reverse complement strand
GGCGGGTACGAGGTCAATTGTTTTTTAAAGGGCATATGCCGAAGACCAAGATGTTACCTTTCGAGTGGTTTAATACTCCCAATATTCATCTTTTGACTATTCGTGATTTTATGGGATTTTGTAAAAAGGAAAATATTACCATTCTCGATCGTTACTACTTTTCTCTCAACAGACGAATAGGCGCCCCGAGATCCTGGATAGCCAATTTTTTTGCTGAAACAGTCGTGTTTGTCATTCAGAGATGCGGTGACGACGAAACGCGGGCAACTGCCACCAGGGAACCTGTGGTCTCAGATGGTGTTCCAGATGATAACCAAAATGAAAACATGTGACAAAGGAGAGCCAGACAGAGTATTCATTGCTTTGCGCGTGATGCTCATTTTCATAGCCCTCAGGTGGTTCTCTGTGTGGCAAGTAGGTGCCGAATAGAAATAGCTGCACTGTGCTCAACAGGGCTGGCACGACCCAAAACACGATAATGTTCCAAACTGCAAATCCCGCCACATGCAAAAACAAATTAAACAGTACGGCCATGACCACCAATTGTCCGATAGTCAAATATTGCTTCATGAATCGAAAATACCACGACCAAAAAGAAGAGTTTTTACCATCGTGGTAATCGGGATCACGATCGCGGCCCGGATAGCGATGATGCAATCCATGTTTGGGTAATAGTTTTTTATAGCTAAAGGCTGCATACAAAAAAACTGCAACGCTACCAAAGAGTTTATTGATGCGATAGTGACCAGGGGCCAGGCTCCCATGCATGGCATCATGGCCGGTGATGAACAAACCTACAAAAAGAATCGATTGTATCGGAATTCCCCATAATACAATCCAGGTGGTAAGGGGAGCCTGGAGTAACCATACAAGGTGTAAAAGCCAGGTTATGATAATTGCAGTTGCCCATGCGATTCCCGGTCCTGTTCTGCCTTTAAATGGGTCTTGATTCATTGTTTATCCTCGAATTGATATTGGATGCTACTTTTAAGCACGGGATTCGGTAAAAGAAATCTCTGTTTAGAAAACGGGCTCAAGAATCACCAGTACAAAATAGAGAACCTGGGCCAGAAACAGATGTCGTGCAAGAGCTGGCCAAACCATTTGTGCGACTCGCAGACGGTGTCCTAAAATGATAAACATGAATCCCAATACAAACCATGTCAGATAATTGTTCATAGGAACCTGGCCGCCTTGCCAATTCCAATAATTGAGCGACACAGCCGCGGGTTCCATAATAACATCGAATGCCAGCATCAGTAAGGCAGCGAGGAGCGAGGGGATCCATAAATTTTTTTTATTGTCTGTGATTTTTCGGCTCCATGCGATTGCACCCCATACACTGGTTAGCCAGGCAAACCCGATGGCGACCGGCACTCCAGCCAGTTGAGGTTGAAGTGTTGCACCATAAGTATATGATCCGAATAATATGCCGGTGTGGACACCAATCCATTCGGCGAAAAATCCTCCGACAATCACGACTGCGGCCCAGATGAGAAAATTTCGTTTTGCTCGAGCAGTGTGCCAGCATTCGACAATGAGAAAAAATGACAATGCGATCAACAAGGGGCCGGCGATTACTTGCATTGTGGTTTGAAATAATCCCAAAATATGCCAGAGACCTCCGGCGGCCATAAGCACATACACAAAACCGATTTTTATTTTTTCACGCAATGACTCTTCCTTTCCATTGAATTGATTTGGTATGATATCCTTTCCATGAATTGATTCCAATCAATATGGTAAGCAAAGCACTCGCGGGAAATAAAAGCACGCCACTCCACAAGGGCAATTTGAATTTTAATGCCATAAGCAACCGGATAAGCACATGAACGGCAATAATCATGGTAGATATAAAGGCTAAACCGGAGAACCACAGAGTAATCAATGGCAATAATTGTGAAAGAAACATCAAAATCAAAAGAACAAAAAATGTCAGTGTATGATGACCTGTGAGACCAAACGCATTTTTGCTAAATCCCTGCCATACTTGGTGTGCATTGTGGTACATTCGGGCAAAAATCAGATCTCTACCCGCGACGGTGAGAATTTTGAATCCTTTTTGTTTTGCCAAACGACTAAATTCCACATCTTCTACGATTTCATTTTTTACAGCAGCATGACCGCCCAGGGTTGTATACGTTTGTGCATCAAAAATCAACCATTGGCCATTGGCAGCGGCCAAAGAGGGGAATTTGGTTTTATAGGTCAGCCATAAAGGCAACATGCTATAGAGTATGAGATCGAACGTTGGTACCACGAGTCTTTCCATCAAGGTACCGGTTATTTGTTGGGGAAATGCAGATAAAAGATCCAGTTGATATCTTTGCATCCACATTATAGAGTTTTTAATGGCCTCCGGATGATAAAAGTTGTCTGCATCTGTAAAGATTAAAATTTTTCCTTTGGCAAGATCGCTCAATTGTTGACACGCCCAGTTTTTTCCGGTCCAGCCCTGAGGCAGCGGTTTGCCGGATACAAGCCGGATTGCAGGATTTTTTGCCGAATATTCATTTACTTTCAAGCCCGTATTATCTGTGGATTCGTCATCGAGCACAAGAATTTCAATATTTGTATAGGTTTGTTTCTGCAAAGAATCCAAACATCTGGTGATATTTTTCTCTTCATTGCGCGCTGGTATCAGAACAGATGTCAATGGTGATTCCGACAGGTTTACGTCAGGTCTGTTTTTGAGCATCGGAGCAGTCAATGAATTGACTAATGTAACGGCCAACAAGGCCAAAGAATAACCTAATGCGATATAGAGAATTATCATTTTTGTTGCCGGAGTAAATTTAGGTGTCTGGTCAATAGTGGCTGATTTTTCAGTCTGTCATCGATAAAAATAACAATAGGCACAAGCAAAAATTTAAATATTATTCAACCAATGTTTGTTCCCGAGGCTCTATCAGTAATAATATCGATTTCCTTTTCTGTTTTACTAAACCATTATTCCGGTATGAGATATTTCCTTTTTTAGTCAGGAAATCGCACCCTGCCGGTGATAAAAATGATTTAATTAAAAGCTATAAATTCAGTTTTTAAATCATCGTTTTTGTCTTCCTGCGTGAACGATCCACATGTACTCCTGGAAAGGGGTTTAGCTTTGCCATCCGTTCATTTATCGAGAGTTTGCCGGTAAAAATGTGTGCTCCATCGGGATTAAGACCGGTCGTTTCTTCATCAAGTGTGGTCAGCAGGTTGTTGAGTTCATTTTCCAGTCGTTTTGCAGGTACAGGTGAATCGGACGATGCAGTAAAGGGGCTTGAAAATCGGCAAAGGACATCTGGATGTTGGTCTTTCAGATGCAAGATTTTGATGCCGAGGAGCAAAATTTGAATAGGCTGCTGTAATTGAGACTGGATCCAATCCGTGCCCCTGCGAAATTGAACGGGTCGTACATGAGCAGGCACCATTTCCCCCTGAGGAAACATACAAACCACTGGATTGAGTGGAGAGTGCAAGCGTTTTACGGTGTAACGAAGGCTGTTTATTACCGATTTTGGACGACCGGGCTCAATGGAATAAGCTCCTACCCGCGCAAAGAAACGGTTTTTACTCAGCTGAGCTTCCAACATCATGATGAACAGTCGTCGCTGCCAAAGGATTTTATTGATTTTATAGATAATAAATCCGTCCCACCAGCTACTGTGATTGGGGATAAGCAGTACCGGCTTGTCTTTATCGAGCGGTGGATGAGTCCCCAACAGAGTGATGGAATGAAAATGTGATCGAATGAGACGGGTCAGATAGATATTTAATATCTTGTCAGCCCACCCAGAATATGAGACCTCAATCATTGTTCAGTTAAAACCGGTTAGAGTCAATTGGTTTCATGTGTTTAAGCTTCCCTCATATCTCAAGAATGAACAGGCGACAAGCGTTCTTGTACGGTCATAATTTTGGTTTTAAGAATTTCACTGAACAGAATTCCAAATTTTTTGGGACCGGGTACATATGCGCGTCCAAGAAAAGGATTGTAGTTT
>CAYNUX010000407.1:0-3987 GCA_964400115.1 uncultured Cytophagia bacterium | reverse complement strand
AAATGTCGTGTGTTCGTTGGCGGAGATGCGAATATTTTTCGCTATCTCTGGAAAATCCGGATGGTTCAATTGCACCGTATATTGACCGGGAAAGAGTTTGATGTCGTTTTGCAGCGGCGTGGTATCTATATGCTTGCCATCGACAAACACATCCGCCCAGGGATAGCATTCCACGCTCAGCGAGCCCAGCATAGGTTCCGGGCCAGTGTTTTGCGGTTCTGCTGCGGCGGATCTCGCATCACTCTTTTTGCTCTGGTTTAGTGTGTCTGCTGTAAAATATTGTTTCGGCATATTTGTATCGGATTGTTTTGTTTTCACGATCTGTTCTTTTACAGGTAATGATGTTCTGTCTTTGTCCTTGCCGTCAAAAAGCACGACAGTCGCAATGGCTACCGCCAGCATCAAGAAAATGGCTACACCCAAGCCGATTTTTCGGGAGCGCACGTTAATGGGTTTGGTCTTTTGGAGGGGCTCCTGGTTTTCCGGCAGAGCAGGTTCGGTTCGCTCCTGCTGTTGTTTGTGCAGTAATTTTTGGATCATGGATCCAAAAGGCTCGGGAATGAACTGGACTTTGGGGATGTCTCGTTCTGAAAGAATCCGGTTCAGTGTACCCGGGACGTCTTGAGCGAGAAAAGGGTGCTCACCTGTCCACAATTCA
The DNA here is from genome assembly GCA_964400115.1 of uncultured Cytophagia bacterium. GTDB lineage: Bacteria > Zhuqueibacterota > Zhuqueibacteria > Residuimicrobiales > Oceaniaggregativiventaceae > Oceaniaggregativivens. Next base: position 3,329 of record CAYNUX010000407.1, on the reverse strand, counting down.
TAAAGCACGATTCCCAGAGAAAACAGATCGCTCTTTGTGGTGATTTTTTCGCTGCGAATCTGTTCGGGGGACATGTACCCCGGTGTGCCCACGATACCATATCCATCGGTGACCCGGACGTCATCTTTCTGAAACGCCAGACCAAAGTCCGCTATTTTTATTTCCTGGTTAGAGACCAGTATGTTTTCCGGCTTTAGGTCGCGGTGAATAATACCTTTGGAATGAGCGGTTTTGAGACCCAGCCAAATTTGCCGTGTGGCATTTTGTTTGAACGCGTGATCCGACTGTGAACCCAAATAGGAGCGCAGTGTCGAGCCTTTTATATATTCAAAAGAGATATAGAGTTCATGATCTTGCATACCAAAGTCGAATACCCGGATGATGTTGGGGTGATCCAGCTGCGCCAGGAGCCGTGCTTCGCGTTTGAACCGCGCGATGATTTCCTTGTCACGAGTGCACAAGGTCTTTAGTAAAACCGTACGATCGAGATCGATGTGACGGGCTATATAGACACCGGCACATTCGGATTTTTTGATCGTCTCCAGAATTTCGAATTTTTGGAAACGGTGTTCTTGATTCGAGTTCATTATGATTTAAACTCTTTGATTTTCATTTGCACCCATCGCACAGACACACCCAGAGATTCAGCTGTAGCCGTTCGATGGTTATTGAATTGTTCGAGTCTTTTTTTGAGCACATTTTGCTCGATCTCTTTGAGGGTGCCATTGTTCAACTGATTTTGCTCGTGCTGCAGAATAATATGATCCGGTTTTAATTGATCTTTATCGCATAAAATCAGGGCTCGCTGAATAATATTTTCCAATTCTCTGACATTACCCGGCCACTCGTATCGTTCCAGTTTGCGCAGGGTGGCCGGTAATAATTTAACCCCGGGCCGGTTATATTTTTGCATGAAATGTAGGGTCAGAGGTGCGATATCCTCACGTCGTTCGCGCAGGGCGGGCAAAGTTATGGGAAACACATTAAGCCGATAATAGAGATCTTTACGGAATTGGTCTTCCCTGACCATGTTGAACAGATCTTTATTGGTCGCAACGATCATGCGAACGTCTACGGTTCGAACCAGCGTGTCGCCCAGTCTGATGATCTCTTTGTTTTGCAAGACGCGCAAAAGTTTTGATTGCAGAGAGATAGAGATATCACCGATTTCATCGAGAAAAAACGTGCCTCCGGAGGTAATCTCGAACAATCCTTTCTTGTCTTGGACAGCACCTGAAAACGCTCCGCGCTTGTGGCCGAACAGTACGCTGGATAAAAGTGAGTCTGGGATTGCGCCACAAAACTGTGCCAAAAAGGGTCCGTTTTTTCGTTTACTCAGTTCGTGGATTGCGCGTGCAGCCAAATCTTTGCCTGTACCGCTCTCCCCCAACAAGAGAACCGTGGCATCAGTCCGGGCCACACGATGGATCATGCTGGCCACTCTTTGCATGGCCGCGCTCTGGCCAATGATATTGGGTAAGGATTGGGTGGACTGTATTTGGTTGAGCAGGCGCTGATTTTCATCATAAAGCGATTCGATTTCAAAGATACGATCCAGTGAAAGGGACAACAGATTGGCAAAAAAGGATAAAAAACGAAGACTCTGTTCTGTGAACAGGGCTCTGTCTTTGGTGCTGTTTACGATGATTGCGCCCCAGTCTTTCTTGCTCAGCTTGATGGGGACGCCAATGACTGATTTGATTTGGTGAATCTTTACACTTTCAAATCGTGACAAGGTGGGATCACTCTCTACATCATGAAAGAGATACGGTTGCTTTTCTTGCTGCAGTTTTTCCAGTAATCCGGATGAAAACTGACTCAGATCTTTAATGTCGTCGTGGTCGATATTTCTCGCTGCAATGATCTCAGAATCCCGTATAGGATCGTGAAATCGAACAAACAGTCCCCGTTCGGCTTTGAGCTGGTCGATGACCAGATCCAGGGCATCGTTCATCAGAGATTTGCTCTCGGTGTTTTTATTGAGCCATTCACTGATCTGATACAGTACCCCGTATTGTTGACCGGTCATTTTTTCCAAATATTCGATTTGCGGATCCATATTGCCCTATTGTATGATAAATGATGCGGGCTTTGACCGTGAACGATTGCCAAACCCGTCCACACACCAAATGACCCAAAAATATTCACCGTTTTGCAAATTGTTATCGACTGTTGTTTCAATAGTATCCTGGCTTAACCCTGATTTTTGCCAGACAAGGGTCGGAAAAAACGTATCCGTGTAAATTTCTATGGTATAGGTACACTCGTATCCCGGCTCAAACCGTTGCCATTGCAGTAGGGGTTGAACGCTGACCGGCGAATAATTGGCTGGATTCTCCAGTTGGATCTGATCTTCAATAATACGGCTGATTTGCGCGGATGCGAGATTGAATTCATGACGGGACATATCCTTGACATAGAGCTGGAATTCCAATCCCATAAAACTATTTAACGTATGCACATTGAGGTCATTGATCGATAATCTCGTCTCATATTGTCGTCGATCGGGATTAAACAAAAGGTTTCGTGAGATTTGTGCAGCCGGAATGTCAAACCAGACCGAGTCTGTATCCTGATCATTATCCTCTATGGAAGCGGTCACTTGCAGATAAAAAAATTGCCAATCCGGATACTGGTTGATCACCAGCGTGTTTACGGAAAATTCGTTAATGACCGGAATTTGGTTGAGAAAAATTTCCAATTCCTGGGAGCGGTTATCATCGAGCAATAAAGAATCGCTGACATAGCCGGGCTTGGAGACAACGATTTTGTTTGCTTGAGAAAACAGGTGGGAAAATTTAAAAAAGCCCTGGTCATCGCTCATTGCGTAAATATTCTGTTTGGGCAAAGAGACCCGTACATTGCTGATGGGAGGATGGGGTGCTCGTGCTGATTTTATATAGCCAGATAGCGTGCTCAGCTCGTGATTGGGATTTTCCGGATCGAGCGGATTGTTCCGGGGGGCCTGGCAGGCAGAGATCAAAAGGGCCATTCCCATAAAAGACAAAAGTGTAGACAAGATTTTCATGCGCTCAATCAACATGATTTTTTAGGTACTATTTGAATGAATCCCCATCTTTATAAACATAGAGAATTTTTCCCTTTTCGCAAAGAGAAAAAATCAAATAGGCTGGTTATATAGCCAAAAAAATTGGTGATTTGCATCACGTTTTTCAAGGAAAAATGAACAAAATGTAATCTTCTTTATAAGTTAAATAAATATAATATCGAATATTTTAAGGGTTTGCAAAATATTCGGCATAATGTTTGATGATCTAAATAGCGGGACGGACATAATGGAAACCGGTATTAAAATGCGATAGGGTGGT
>CAYNUX010000406.1:0-3995 GCA_964400115.1 uncultured Cytophagia bacterium | reverse complement strand
TAATCGATTCTGAATCCACGATTACTTGCCCTCAATTTTTTGGGGATCGGGTATGACCAAATTTCTAAAATGCATCGACTGGATCAGCGAGGCGGTTGGAAAATGTGCCAGTTTCATGCTTGTAGTGATGATTTTGGCAATCGGGTACGATATTACAGTGCGTTACCTTTTCGCCATTCCCAATTTTTGGGCCTACGATTCAGTATACATGATCTACGGAGCATATTCGGCCTTAGGTGCAGCCTATTGCCATTTAAGTAAAGGACACGTCCGCATGGATCTATTTTACGGTCGTTTTCCCGTTCGACGCAAAGCCCTAATAGACGTAATTTGTTATATCGTCATTTTTTTCCCCCTATATGCGGTTTTAGTCTACAAGTGCACAGAGCATGCGTGGTGGGCGTTCACTTTCGGAGAACGCTCTTCTGCCAGTGCATGGCGACCTCTTACGGCCCCCTTTAAACTGTCGATCGCTTTCGGCTTCATTCTTTTTTTTATTCAGGGTGTTGCCGAATTTATCAAGGCACTGACTATAGTCATCAAGGGAGCACCTTATGAGTCCTGAGTTGACTACCCTCCTCATGATTTTGAGCCTCTTTATTCTAGTTACCGGATTTCCGCTCGCATTCGGGGTCGGCTTTGTAGGGCTCGTATTCGGCTTACTGACGTCGGGAACTTCTTTTTTGTACATGATCCCTATGCGCGTGATGAACGGAACATTGTCCGAGTATATTCTGGCTGCCGTTCCCCTGTTTGTCTTCATGGGGAATATGATGACCTTATCCGGAGTAGCGGAAAAAGCTTTTCGAATTCTTCACCGATGGATGAGTGGCATCAATGGGGGGTTGGCGATCGCCACCGTCGTATTGGCAATGTTGTTTGCTGCAACCACAGGAGTCGTTGGTGCCTCCGTAACTGCGATCGGATTATTGGCAATCCCCTCCATGCTGAAAGCCGGGTACAGCCAAGGCTTAGCCAGTGGCAGCATCTGCGCTGGCGGCACCCTGGGAATTCTAATACCGCCGAGTATCATGCTGATTCTCTATGCCCCCATGGCAGGCGTATCGGTGATACAGATGTTTGCAGGAGCCATTTTGCCCGGCATATTATTGGGTGTTTTATACATTCTTTTCATTTTTATCAGAACCATGATCTCGCCGGAGGTAGGCCCGGCGCTTCCAGCTGAAGAACGTTTAAAGTTCTTCTCCAAAGAATCGCTGGTGAAGGGAGTAAAATATCTTTTTCCGCCATTTCTCCTTATTGCGTTGGTTCTCGGTTCCATTCTTATAGGTGTTGCATCTCCCACAGAAGCGGGTGCGGTAGGTTCAATAGGGGCCACACTTCTTGCAGTCATCTATCGGAAATTGACATGGGAGAATTTCAAGCAGAGTTGCTATACGACTTTGAAAGTCAATTCCATGATCATCTTTATCGCTATCTCCGCCAGCATCTACACGGGTGCTTTTTTAAATGCCGGCTGCGGACAAGTTATAATCGATCTGATGACCTCCTTCGGATTAGGCAGGTGGGGTGTCTTTCTCCTGATGCTATTCATAATTTTGCTTTTGGGTATGTTTATCGACTGGATCGGCATTCTGATGATTATAGTTCCGCTATTTGCACCGATGCTTAAATCTATTGGCTTCAATCCACTTTGGGTCGGTATCGTTATCTGCACGAGCCTCCAAATTTCCTTTTTATCCCCACCCTTTGCCTACTCAATCTTTTACCTCAAGGGTATATATCCGGATCTCAACTTGACAGAGATTTACAAAGGAATTGTGCCGTTTGTAATAATCCAGGTCATAGTAGTCATATTGCTCATGCTTTTCCCGAGTCTCTGTCTGTGGCTTCCAACATTAATGTAAAGAAAGGATATGAAAATGCCCCACAGAATTGTTACCGCCGCCATTACCGGCAGCATTCACACGCCTTCCATGTCCCCGCATTTGCCAATAACCCCAAAGGATATTGCTGACGAAGCTTACAGGGCATGGGATGCCGGCGCCACCGCGGTTCATATTCACGTCAGAGACCCTGAAACCGGTCGACCGTCATCCTCCAACGAATTGTACCGAGAGGTTCTCTCCGAAATTAAATCCAGATGCGATGTGATAATATGTGTAACCACAGGCGGGGGCTTGGGAATGACCACTGAACAGCGTGTTGCAGGAGTCCGAGAGTTCAGCCCTGAATTAGCGTCTCTTAATTTCGGATCTCTTAATTTTGCACTTTTTCACGCCATTCCCCGCTTCAATAAATTTATGCACGAATGGGAGCACGAATACCTTGCAATGACCGAGGATTTTATTCTCCCTAACACATTTAAGACCTTGAGAGAATTTTGCAACTTCTTTATAGAGAATGGCACAAAACCGGAACTTGAGATTTACGACGTCGGGATGATTAATAACGCCTCCTTTATGATCCAGGAGGGGTCTCTCAAAAAGCCTCCATATATCCAGTTCGTATTGGGTATTCTTGGCGGCATTTCTCCGGATTTAGAGAATCTGATGCATCTAGTCCAAACAGCCAAAAGAAGCATAGGTGAGTTCAACTGGTCGGTATGTGCCGCAGGCCGTCATCAGATGAATATGTGCACGGCAGCCCTATTAATGGGCGGCAATGTCCGGGTGGGGCTGGAAGACAATCTTTATATTGAAAAAGGGAAAATGGCCAAAAGCAATGCCGAGCCGGTTGCAAAAATTATCAGAATCGCCAGAGAACTGGGTATAGAGCCGGCTAGCCCGGCGGAAGGCAGGGAAATCCTTGGGCTAAAAGGAATCGACGAAGTCAAATTCTAAATTTTGCCAGGAGGCGGCCTTGTGAAACTTGAAGAAATAAAAAATATCGCCGTGATCGGAGCCGGAATCATGGGACATGGAATCGCCCAGAGCTTCATGATGAAAGGCTATAGCGTTATTCTTAATGATATCGCTGAATCAGCTCTGCAATTAGCCGGCGAACACATTGAAAAAAATTTGACGGCTTTTCATGAAGCAGGTTTGATCAAAGCGAATGAAATCGAGTCGGCCATTTCCCGATTGACAACTACAACAAATCTGAAGCAAGCTGTAGAATCCGCCGATTTTATTATAGAAGCGGCTCCTGAAGTGCTTTCACTCAAGCAGGAATTGTTCGAAAATATTGAAGATTATTGCCCCGAAAATACGGTAATTGCCACTAATACATCTTCTTTAGTCTTAAAAGATATCGCCAACCGGGTAAAAAGAAAAAAGCGCCTGGTAATTACCCACTGGTTTAATCCGCCCCACATCGTGCCGGTCGTTGAGGTGGTCAAAGGTAAAGAGACGAGTTCCGAAACAATGGATCTCACTTTCCGGCTTCTGCAAAGAATCAGCAAAGTTCCGGTGCGCCTGAATCAGGAAATCCCTGGCTTTCTTGTCAACCGTATACAAATGGCACTGCTTCGGGAAGTGCTTGATCTTCACAAAAAAGGAATCGCCACTACCTCAGACATCGACCTTGCGGTAAGGGGGAGCATAGGGTTTCGATTGGCCAGCATCGGACCATTGATGACTGCAGATCTGGGGGGCATAAAGCTTTGGCTCAGCGTTTGCCAAAACCTGTTTCCCCATATCTGCAGTTCCACGACCCCCCCGGAAACACTTATCAATTTAGCGGCAGAAGGCCATGACGGCGTAAAAAGCGGCAAAGGGTTTTATGATTATAAAATAGATTTTACCGGACCGGACCTGGATCAGGCGATCAAAAAACGGGATAAGGAGTTTTTGTATAGATTAAAATCCTTGTACTGGGAAAGTGAATCCTGACACGCGGCAATCGCAAAACAAGATTATAGCTGAGAAACCTGCCTTAAAATGAATGTTTGGAGGCGCATTCAAGCGAGCCTCCATGGATTTAAAATTAGACTGATGAGATAACAAATGAGCGTATTAATCACCGGCGGAACCGGTTTTATCTATGACCACAAAATTCAGTTGGATCCTTAAATTTCAAATAGTTATGGAACT
>CAYNUX010000405.1:0-4003 GCA_964400115.1 uncultured Cytophagia bacterium | reverse complement strand
AATGCATTGAACCAGAACTAAATGGAGTGGATTATGAGAATGATATTCAAAGTGATATTTTTATTCTTTACTGCCCTGCTTTTGTCATGTTCGCAAGATAGCAAACAAGGGCAGGCGGATATGCAAGTGGAAAAAAACCTGTATTGGGGAGATTTGCACAATCATAGTGCTGTGGGGTATGCGCGCGGCTCTCTGGAACGAGCCTATGAGGTTGCACAGAGTCATCTCGATGTTTTCTGTTTCACCGGGCATTCGCAGTGGTATGATATGCCGATTATGCCGCAAAACAAACATATGAAATGGGTCAATGGCTTTAAAGTCATGGAAGAAAACTGGGAAAAAGTGGTCAACCTCGCCAATTCAACATACGAGCCGGGTAAGTTTGTGCCCTTTATCGGATATGAATGGCATTCCAGCGCTCACGGGGATATGCATATCATCTTTCCGGGTTCAGAGGCTGAATTGAAGGTCATCCATGATATCAAAAAGTTTCAACAATATGCCGAGGAGCAGAACGCCATTCTCATCCCGCACCATCCGGCATACAAACAGGATTGGCGCGGACAGAATTGGACCTCTCTCAATACTGACCTGTCTCCGGTGGTGGAAATCTTTTCAGAACACGGCAATGCCGAATCCGACCGTTCGCCTTATCGATATATCCGCCATAGCATGGGCGGTCGATATACAGTCAATACACTGCAATACCTGTGGGAACAAGGGGTACAGGTCGGAGTGACGGCCGGCACAGACGATCATCTGGGTTATCCGGGGGCCTATGGCGAAGGTCTGACCGGGTTTTATGCCGAAGAACTGACACGCGAATCCATCCTGGAGGCCATTAAAGCCCGACGCACCTATGGCGTCAGCCATGATCGTATTGAACTGGCCGTCAAATTAAATGATCACTGGATGGGCGAATCCATTCCCTATACCTCCCTGCGTAAAATTGCTGTGCAAGTCAAAGGCAAAGATGTCATAGACCGGGTCGAAGTGCTTCGCAACAATCATGTGATTTACCGGGATCATCCCGTCGACAATCAGGCCGGATCGGACAAATGGAACAAACCCGTGCTGGCCCGCATCGAGTTTGGCTGGGGACCCTGGGGGGATCTGGATATGGCTCGTATTTGTGACTGGGATTTTGAGATCAAAATCGACAATGGCAAAATCCTGGAAGCGACGCCTGCTTTTCAATCCGGTCCCTATGCCGAAGATCGTCGCAATCGCATGACCCTAAAGGATGATCAAACCTGCGTCGTAGAATCCTATACATCCAGAAAACAGGCCTATGAAGAGCGACCTACCAATGCCATCATTCTGGAGCTCGAGGGCAATCCGGAAACCAAAATCACATTAAATCTTACAGAACCCAACAAGCAGAGCATAACCAAGACCCTGGCAGAGCTGGAAGAATCAAGCGATGTCTTTTTTACCGGCCCCTTTACGGCCGAATCGATTCTCATGCATCGTGTTGTATTCTCGGATAATTACAATACGGAATTTACGTTTACAGATGAAAATAAAATCGATGAAACCCAGTGGTATTATGTCCGTGTCACGCAGACCAATGGCAGTCTGGCATGGTCGAGCCCCATCTGGGTCAATGCCGAATAGAGAGTCGAGCACATTTTTTTTTGACGGAGAATCGAAATGGATTCATTTTTTAAAGAGTGGGACCGGAGAACCTTTCTGTCATCGATCATGGCGACAGGGTTGTCAATGACTTTTTCGCAACCCGGTAAGGCTCAAAGCTCAGGATATTCGATGGCTTTAAATAAGCCTATAAGTATCAAAACCGCTGTATCCAATTTCGAACGTGAGCCTTTGAAACGACCATTCGGATTCAAAGGCAATTATATGAGCGAAAAATGGCAAACCGCGGTGCTCCTGGAAACCGAATCCGGACACCGGGGATTGGGTCTCTGTTCCCCGAGTGTCTTGTGGGCCGATGCCAGCGTATTTACGAGCCGTTCCGAAGGGGCTGGCAATGCCTTGCTCTATTCGATATTGGACTATGCGGTGCAGCAGATACAGGGGACGACCTTTACACATCCTATCGAGTTATTGCAGAAAATACTCCCCACTGCATATGAATATGGCAAAAAGATCACGGAAAACCCGCATCTGCGCGAGACCTTTGTGCTCATGGCTCTGGTAGCGCTGGATAATGCGGCCTGGCTGATATATGCCAAAGAACATGGAATACAAACCTTTGATGAAATGATACCTAAAGAATATAGAAACGGATTGTCATATCATCATTCACAGGCAGCCAGCATTCCCCTGTTCTCCTATACCGTACCCATCGACGAGATCATCGATACCGTCAGTCAGGGATATTTCTTTTTAAAAATCAAAATCGGACAGCCGGGAACCCAGCAGGAAATGCTGGAAAAAGACCAGGCGCGGCTGCAGCAAATTCACAGAGCCATCGGACATATCCAAACCCCGCATACAGAAAATAACAAGCTGATCTATTATCTGGACGCCAATGGGCGATATGAATCCAAAGAATCGGTACTGAAACTGCTGGATCATGCGAAAAAGATCGGCGCGTTCGAACAAATCATTATGATCGAGGAACCTCTGCCCGAGCACCAGCAAACGGATGTGAGCGACATGGGAGTAAAAATCATTGCCGATGAAAGCGCTCACACCGATCGCTCGGCACAAGAACGTATCGAGATGGGGTATCATGGCTTTGCTATCAAAGCAGCCGCAAAAACCTTGAGCATGAGCCTCAAGATCATCGATCTGGCGCACAAACACAATCTGGACTGTTTTTGTGCAGACTCGACCGCCAATCCCATACTGGTGGAATGGAACAAGAATGTCGCGGCCAGATTGAAACCCATTCCCGGTCTGGATATGGGACTGGTAGAAACCAATGGCCAGCAGAATTATGCGCATTGGGACCAAATGATGAGTTACCATCCCATGCCGGATGAGAGTTGGGTCAAGGCAAATAACGGGGTTTTTGATTTGGATAAATCGTTCTACCGTTACAGCGGAGGAATTTTCAAACCCTCGCCGCACTATCTCGACTTGTTCAAATCATATCTAAAATAACATCAGTATAGTGTCTTTTTTTCGTGTTATTTGTGGATAGTTTAGATGAAAACCTTGCTCGAATTTCTAAAGGAGCCGCGTTATGAATACTCTACCCAGGCGTCATTTTTTGGCCGGACTTGCCGGTGCCGGACTGTATACCTTTTCACGTCCCCTCAAAGGATTGGCATCAGAGGCAGCATTGAACCCGGATATGGAAATATGCATGTTTTCCAAACATCTGCAGTGGCTGGATTATACAGGTATGGCCAAAACAGCGGCAAAGCTGGGTCTGAATGGGCTCGACCTGACAGTACGGCCCGGTGGTCATGTAGAACCGGAACGCGTCAGAGAAGATCTGCCAAAAGCTGTAAAAGCCTTGCAAAAGGCGGGTTTAAATGTCTCGATGATGACCACGGCCATCACCGATCCGGATGATCCGACAACTGAACCGGTACTCGAGACTGCGGCCGCATACGGCATCCGGTATTATCGCCTGGGATATTATCGCTATGACCAAAACCGGGATATCATCGAACAGCTGAACGAGTTCAAACCCAAAATGCATGGTATCGCCCAACTGAACAAAAAATATAATATGCATGGCGCTTATCAAAACCATGCTGGCAGCAATTTTGTCGGTGCCTCGCTGTGGGATATATGGGAGATGGTCAAAGACACGGATCCTCAGTGGCTGGGTTGCCAATTCGATATTCGTCATGCCACAGTTGAGGGCGGACAAACATGGCCGTTGTTGTTCAAACTGCTTCTGCCCTATATCAAAGTGATCATTGCCAAAGATTTTCGCTGGGAGAAAACAAAAGAAGAGAAATGGAAACCCGAAAATTGTCCACTCGGCGACGGGATGGTGGATTTTGAAAGCTATTTCAAAATGGTCAAAGAAGCCCGGATCCGGGGTCCAATCTCGTTGCATCTGGAATTCCCTCTGGGC
>CAYNUX010000404.1:0-4007 GCA_964400115.1 uncultured Cytophagia bacterium | reverse complement strand
ATAATGAGCACGATCATAGACAGGCTGTCTTTTGGTCAACAGACCACGGATTTTCGAGAGCAGATCGTATTTGGATTCGCTTTGCATCAAAGGTCTATGATTTTTATCGCTTATACGTTCCACCAATGTCTGTTCATCAGCATATAGACAAATGATAATACCTGTAGAGGCCAGTAAATCCCAATTTTTTTGTTGCAAAACAGCGCCGCCCCCCAAAGCCACCACGCTTTCCTTAACCTTGGAGACTTGCATGACGACCTCTGATTCCAAATCCCGAAATGCTTTTTCACCATCATCAGCAAAAATCTCACTTATAGGTTTACCGGCAAGATCTTCAATGAGTTCATCGGTATCAAAAAAGGGGCGAGCAAGGAAATAAGCGATTTCCTTACCGACTTTGGACTTACCGGAGGCCATAAAACCGATAAAATAGATATTTTTACCATCCCAGGGGTACATTGGGTAATCCGTCATAGTGGGTTTTCATCTCTGCCACTGAATCGCCGCCGATTTTATCGACCAGTGCATTAGCCAAAACCAGTGCAAGCATAGCCTCTGCAATAACCACGGCTGCAGGTACCGCACAAACATCGGATCGTTCACGAAAGGCTTGCTTGCTCATTTTGGTCCCTGCATCGACAGAGCGCAAAGGACTAGATAGCGTGGGCAACGGTTTCATTGCCACCCGAACAATAATGGGTTCTCCATTGCTCATTCCTCCCTCAATGCCCCCGGCAGCGTTTCGCAACCTGTAATAGCCATGCGGATCCTTGTAAAAGAGTTCATCATGAACCTGACTGCCGGGGATATCAGCAACACCCTTGCCCAATCCGATCTCTACGGATTTCATCGCATTGATCCCCATCATGGCCATGGCGATCCAGGCATCCAATCTGCGATCCCAATGAACATGACTGCCGAGTCCCACAGGGACATTCAAGGCAACAATTTCATATATTCCTCCCAGCGTATCGCCTTTTTCGGCAGCGGCGTCAACCCTTCTCATGATGTCTGATTCAGCTTGTGTGTCAGCGCAGGCAACGGGTGATTGTTCGGCTTTCTTCAAGAGTTCACGCCATTTTTCATAGCGTTTTTTACCGTGCCCGGCTAAAACATCGAGGGCAGTTAAAGAGGACTTTATATTCTCGATTTGAATGACCTGACCATAAATCTCGATACCAAACTCGGAAAGTAATTTGCGAGTTACTGCGCCGGCTGCAACACGTATCGCTGTTTCCCGTGCTGAGGATCGTTCTAAAATATTTCTCAGATCATCGTGTCTGTATTTAACCATGCCGGCAAAATCCGCATGACCGGGTCTTGGCATTTGAAGCGGCCCGACCGGGTTTTCCACCGGTTCGACAGACATTTTCTCTGTCCAGTTGGGCCAGTCTTTATTTTCCAATAGCAGACCGATAGGGCTGCCAAGAGTCTTGCCATAACGAACGCCCGTCATGATTTTGGCTTTATCCTGCTCAATTTTTTGCCGGTCACCTCTGCCATATCCTCTTTGGCGGCGGCGCAATTGTATTGCAATATCTTCTGAAGAGAGCTCGAGTCCGGCAGGAACTCCTTCAAGAATAGTCATCAATGCCTGGCCGTGTGACTCTCCGGCGGTTAGAAAACGAATTTTATTCATGAATACGGCATTTCCCTGATTAAATGATCGGTTAACTGTTCCAGATCCTTGGAATTCAATTGTACATCCGTGTCAGTCCATATTTGTAAGGAGCGTAAGCCTTGAAATATCAGCATGCCCAAACCATTTTGCCAAGCAGCGCCAGCTTTTTCGGCCATCTGCAAAAGCGGGGTCTGTAATGGATTATATATAAGATCGTAAACAAAGTGATCGGGTTTGAGAATTCCCTCAAAAGGCAAAGGATTACCAGGATCAGGATGCATTCCAACAGATGTGGTATTGACAATTATTTCAGCTTCAGTGGCAGCATCTTTTAACTGTTCGTTTTGCAATACTGTGATAGAATCGATGGCCAATTTGCCGGATGCTTTGGAAGCAAGCTGTAGTGCTTTTTCGATCGTACGATTATAGATCATGATCTTGCTGCATCCGAGTTCCTTGAGCGCATAAAGAATAGATTGCGCAGATCCTCCGGCGCCCAGTATGAGCACCCGGGTGTTCTGAAATCTCTCTTTTCGGGGTCCCAGGGATTCAATGAAACCATAGGGATCGGTGACATATCCGTACAGACCGGATTCTGTATATTTTATGGTATTGGCAACTCGGAGATGTTTGATTTCCGGAGAAAGAACAGAAATATAGTCTACCACACTCCCTTTATGCGGCAAGGTGACATTCAATCCGGCGATGCCAAAGGCTTTCATGCCATTAAAAGCATTTCTCAAAAATTGAGGTTCAACATTGAATGCCACATATACAGCATTAAAATCAAATCGTTGGAGCATCCAATTGTGCAGAACGGGGGATAGTGAATGTGCAATAGGATGTCCTATGACGCCATAAAGCTTTGTTTTTGAATTAATCACAGATCAGACCTTCTAGTATATCAAAAAAAGCGGGAAATGAGATATCGATGCACTCTGTATTCGCGAGGGTTGTTTCGCCTTCAGCAATCAAAGCGGCAATTGCGCTGGCCATGGCGATACGATGATCGCCAAAACTATCCAATTGGGTTCCTTTGAGGGGGGTTGGCCCTTTTATGACCATACCATCTTTGGTTTCACGAATATCAGCCCCCATTTTTTTTAAATTATGAACGGTGGCTTGAATGCGATCCGTCTCTTTGACACGAAGTTCTTCCGCATCTTTGATCGTTGTCGTGCCCTGTGCCTGAGTAGCAGCAACGGCCAGAACAGGGATCTCGTCAATGATATTTGAAATAATAGAGCCTGAAAGGTTGGTTGAACGCAACATTGTGGATGATGAAGTCAGGTCTGCGCGAGGCTCTTTATTGATTTCGGTCTGATTGGTTTTATAAACCCTGGCACCCATAGCAGCGAGTGCATCGAGAAAACCTGCCCGGGTTTCATTGATGCCGACATTTTTGACAACAATCCTGGAATCTTTGACAAGGCATGCAGCAACCAAAATAAATGCAGCGGCAGAGATATCACGCGGAACATTGAGATTTGTGGCTTTGAGGGTAGCCGGACCTCTGACTGCCGCACCGCCCATAGAATATGAAGCTTGCACGCCAAACTCGGCAAGCATCCGTTCGGTGTGATCCCGTGATATGGCGGGTTCGGTAACACGAGTGATCCCTTTGGCATACAAACCCGCAAGAATGATACACGATTTTAGTTGAGCACTGGCAATAGAAGATGCAAAATCGATGGCTTTGACAGCTCCCCCGCGAATTTTTAGCGGGGCCTTGTAATTGTTAGAATCGATATTTGCGCCCATCTTTTCCAATGGATCGATAATACGTCTCATTGGACGGTTCCTGAGAGATGCGTCCCCATCAATGGTACAATCAAAATTCATTGCAGCTAAAATACCAGTTAAAAGTCGCATGGTGGTACCGGAATTGCCCGCATCGAGAATTTTATCCGGCTTTGCATACCCATATAATCCCTTGCCATGTACGATGGTTTGAGATTTGCTGACTTGCACCTCTATGCCCAAATCCTTGATACATTCCATAGTGTTTTGTACATCGGTTGCCTTGGAGAGTTCGGTAATAGATGAATCACCTTCGGCAATTGAAGATAAAATAAGAGCTCGATGAGAAATAGACTTGTCTCCGGGCACCAGGGCTTCTCCCTTGAGACATGAAACAGGGTGGATCGTTTTGTTTGACATGACTATTCTCTCTTTCTACATTCAAATCCATTCTGAATTAAAAAGCCAATAGCGTGTTCACGATCATTTTCAGATGCAAAAGCAAGACGAATGGTTCCTCCTTCATTCTCCCGGATTTTCAGCACTTCGATATCTTTAATATTGATTTGCTCTTTGGATAATATGTTGGTAATGCCTGCAATCATACCGGGTTTATCTTCGACTGATACGGAAATATCATAATGGG
>CAYNUX010000403.1:0-4075 GCA_964400115.1 uncultured Cytophagia bacterium | reverse complement strand
GGAACGTTGGCTGCCAGATAGGCTTCCTGTCGATTGGGTTTTACCACCGTACACCCCGCCCAGTTAATCGGGTTGCCGGGATTCGGGTCAACGCTGGTTATCTTTTCTGTTTTGTGCGCCAGCAGCAAAATCCGGTCTACAAGTGTTTGATCGATCAATCCTTTGCCATAATCTTCGATAATGATTGCATCGTGTTGCAAGATAAGAGATTCCAACAGTGATTTTGTTAGGGCTGCTGGTCTGGCTGTGCCCTCACCTTCGCGGTCTACCCGGCATACTTGTTGATGGCGAGCGATGATCCGGGTTTTTACCGTCGTCTGGTATTCCGGCAGGTCGACGACACCCCGGGTTGAAATACCCGCTTTTTGCATGGTTTCGACGAGTTGTGCACCATGATCATCCAGTCCAATCAGCCCACAAATAGTTACCGGCACACCAAAATCAGACAAGTTGCGGGCCACATTTGCCGCACCACCAGGATAAGCACTTTCGTGGGTCACCCGTACGACAGGCACCGGCGCTTCCGGCGAAATCCGATTCACCTTGCCATAGATGAATTTATCCAGCATCAGATCACCGATGACCAGTATTTTCTGTTTTTGCAATTGTCCGACTGCTGTGGAAATATCTCTTGTTTGCATGTGGTACTAAACTCCTCTTCGAGAAAAATACAGTTTACGTAAACAAAAGATTATATTCAAGATCGAATTTGCACGAAAGGGTTGCGATTCGCGCGTTGTTTAAAGCCAAAAGCGAATTCCACTTTTTTTAGTCAAGGAACTCGATGGTTTCCATGACGTTAAAGAGCAAATATCAAATGAGAAAATTTATGCTTGGAAGAGAAAATTTAATTTGTTAAGTTGCTTTTCAAACTAACTGCATGTGATATATGAAATTTTTCAATCACCACATGAGAACCTGAAAGGAGATCTCCCTTTGCGATATTATATCTTGTTTTTGCTGGTTACGGTGCCTTTATATGCAAAAACCTTTACAGTTCAAGACTCACCACAATATCTGGCGGGTGAGCCCGAAAAGTCACTCATGCAGCCTCGCTGGTCTCCGGATGGAAAATTTATTGCCATGACCGGAGATAATTTTAAAGGAATTCAGCTCTATCGATTGGATGATCAAGTTGTGATTCCCCTCACAGAGGAGCGTGCTGCCGGATTCGGGTTGACCTGGTCACCGGTCGGAAATGCAATTGTCAGCCGCGTAGCACGATTTGATAATAACCGCCGCTTAAACGCCATAAAGCTCTATGACATAAACCGTAAAAACGAACAAATCGTTTTTGACTATACAAATACTACGCCAGGGCTGCCTGCATGGAATCAAAAGGGTACTGCTATTTTGGCCCTGATAAACGATGAGGTCAGATTATTTTCTGTCTCAGACAATCCAACGGTTCAAAAAGCCGTGCCTGAATCGCCTGTGCCCCTGATCGATGGTGATGTAATGGTTATCGTTCAAGGGAGTGATACCGGCGATCAGATTTTGAAAACCCGAACCCGGTCCCGGATATTGAACGCGACTCTGTCCCCTGACGGCGAAAAAGTGGCCTATGAAAACTATGGTGGCAACATGCATGTCATGAATATCGATGGTTCTAACGATGTCGATTTGGGACTCGGTTATCGTCCGCGCTGGCACCCAGATTCGCAGCATCTCGTCTATATGATCACGAGCGATGACGGACATCATATTACCAAATCGGACTTGTATACCATTCGGATCGATGGCCAGAATAAAACTTGGTTGCAGTTTCCTGAAAATCGGTTGGAAATGAATCCCGATTGGTCGCCGGATGGCAACTGGATCACTTATGATGTATCGGAACTCGGTGCGGTTTATAAAATCAAAGTAAAGAGCAGCGAGGAGGTGAATCCATGAAAAACATCATGATCCTTTTCGTCTCGTTTTTCGTTCTCGTCTCCGCTCATGCACAAGAGGTTACGGGGCTGGCCGGATGGAATATTTTCCTTGATCCGGGACACAGTCGGACCGAAAACCAGGGCGTATTCGGCTTTCCCGAAGCCTTTCGTAATCTCGATGTTGCTCAGGCTTTACGCGATATGTTGTTAGAAACCACAGATATCGATACGGTCTATTTATCACGTACCAACGATCAGGAATATGTCAGCCTGACCCAGCGTTCAGATATGGCCAATCAATTGGGTGCTGCATGGTATCATTCGCTTCACAGCGACGCAGGCTCTCCATCTGCCAACAGTACCTTGTTGTTGTGGGGCCAATACCGCAACGGACTGGAAAAAGTGCCGAATGGCGGTCAGGCTATGAGCGATATCATGATCGTCAACCTGACCGAGGGTATGCGTACCTATACCATACGCGGTTCCATCGGTGATTGCAGCTTTTATGGCTGCTCCGGCACAGGTCCATACCTCAGCGTCAATCGCCGCACCACCATGCCCTCTGAATTAAGCGAGTCCGGGTTTCATACCAACCCCACACAGGTCATGAGATTTATGAATCCTGATTGGGCCAGACTGGAAGCCAAAACGTTTTATACTTCAATTCTTACCTATTTTGGTCTCGAAAAACCATTTTTTGGGACACTGACGGGGTATGTCAGCGATGCCGAAACCGGCGTCACACTGAATGGGATAGAGCTGGATCTCAATGGACGGTCATATGTCACGGATACCTACGAGTCGGTTTTTCAACGATGGTCCAATGATCCTGATCGACTTTCGAATGGCATGTACTATTATCAGGATCTGCCTGATTCCACGATGACACTCGTTGCAAATGGGGAAAATTATTATGCGGATACTCTGGAGGTGGATATCGAGGCGGACTTTTTTACCTTCCAGGATGTGCCCCTGATTTCCAAGAGACCGCCCTATATCGTGGATACAGAACCTGCGCAACAGGATACTCTGTTTGCCGCCTGGGATCCGATCATCATCGATTTCAGTCGTCCCATGGATGCTGAGGCTGTTGCAGCCAATCTCAGGTTTGAACCCCTGGCTACCGGTATCGAGATTTTTTGGACCAACAAAAATATGCGAATGATTATCCGTACGGATACATTGCAGGTTTTAACAGACTATCGGTTGACCCTCGCAGGTGCTGCCACAGATCGCTATTTTCATCCCCTGGATGGAAATGGAGACGGGTCAGGTGGCGATGATTTTGAACTGACTTTTAGAACCGGTCCCGAGGACCTCACACCCCCACGGCTTGCCGGTGCCACACCCCGGCCCAATGTCAGGGACGTTTTGCCAGATGCTGTGATCAATCTCGAATTTGATGAAGAAATCGATCCGGCGACTCTGGAGGGGCGGTTTATGGTGATTCCGGAACCGAATGGCGAGCCTGTTACAGGACAATTCTCTCATCTGGTTCTGAATGAACAGAGCATTGTCAGCTTTTTCCCGGAACAACCTCTGGCCAAAGAACAAAAATACAAAGTGTTTGTCGAAAGCGGCATCCGGGATCTCGAAGGAAATGCCACAGAGACCTCAAAGCAATTCTTTTTTACCACTGGCGATCAAACCTATTCCAGTACCGTCATCGATGATTTTGATGATGGCCTGGATGACTGGTTCGTGCCACAGCAGAGCGGATCATCTACCGGTTTTATCAGTGAACGTACTGGAGTTATTGCTGATCCTGCTGTCGTCAATCTCACAGCCAACAGTCAGGCATCCATGCAGCTCAAAGTCGCCTGGAATACGGATGCCAGCGATTGGCTCATCCGCGAATATCTGGCCGGGTCTGAGCCAAGGTCAGTGACGTTCGATACCAGCATGATCCTTCAGGTGGATGTCTTTGGGGATGACAGTGGTAATCTGTTTCGGTTTGCTATAGATGATAATGTCCCCCAGTCCGGGGCCGGGAATCATGAGGTCAGTCCGTGGTTCACCATTGACTGGAAGGGCTGGAAAACACTTTCCTGGGATTTGGGCAGCGGCGAGGTCGGTTCGTGGATCGGCGACCAGATTCTGCAAGGCACGATGCGGTTCGACAGTTTTCAGCTGCGTTATGTGCCAGGCAAGGCCGATACCACCATTGTATGGTTTGATCATTTACGGATTTCCTCAGAGAC
>CAYNUX010000402.1:0-4102 GCA_964400115.1 uncultured Cytophagia bacterium | reverse complement strand
GGTAAAATCAAGTCATCCCGCAAATACGCAACAATAGACTCTAACGCATTGGCCAATCCTTTTGGAATCATGGCTTTTTTCCTAAAAGCAAGGCCAAAAGTTAAAATAAGAATCAGAGAGACGATCCACATCATCAGGACATGGTTTGTAATGGTCAAATCGATACCGAAAACAGTGGGCAAAGGAATAACCGGTTGTGCCAAAATATGATGCAAAATAAATTCAGAACCACCGGGAGCGGCATGTTCTGCGCCATGCTCAGCGGCTTGGTGTGCAGTCTCTGCATGTTCTGTGGCGTGTACAGTTAACCAAGCAAGCATTTTCAAAACTCTATTTTTTTGCCTTTAATTCATCGTTTACAAATTTAATTTCATGATATTGTAAAAAGAGATAAAAAATCATGAATGATGCCAGAAATCCCAGCAGTGGCACGCGGGTATACTGCATGAGTAAATAGAGCGAGGTGCCCAACAAAATGAAACGAAAGGCCATGCCCCCCATGACTACACCCAAAAACAGTGTTACGCTCTTACCAAAGCCTAAACGTATCGACAAATAACCCGAAATGATATTGATTAGGGCCAATCCATAACCCAGTGTTACAGACAGCCACCCGTTGTACCCGAAGACAAAAAAAACAGGTACAGCCAAGACAATATAGGCAAGTAATGTCCAAAGAACGATGCGTATCAGAGTTTTGCTAAGGTCGTTCATCGCTATCGTCATGGGATTTTCGGCGATCTGATGAATATACGGCTCGATAAAGTGTCAGGAAACCTGTGGTAGCACCCAGCGCTAACCCTAACAAGAAAAACAAAGGTGTTGTGGATAGTTTTTGATCGAGAAAATATCCTGCTCCCGCGCCCAATCCGACGGCAATGGCCATTTGAAAACCCAGATCGAGATAAGGAGCAACGCCTTTCCAGTTCGATTTTTCACTGGATGGACGTTTTGTCATTTCTTTTCCTCACCGCCACTACTTGTTGCCGGGCTGGGTTGAGGCTTTACGCCACCCTCTTGCATGGAGCATTTGCCTTCAAAGATGGCGCCTTCATCGATCACGAGCTTGCCGGTGCTGATTTCACCCTGAAAGGTTGAATTGCTTTCCAATAAAACCTTGCCACTGGCTTGAACCGTACCGGAAAACTTGCCCCCAAGCACAAGGTTTTTAACTTTTGCATTACCGATAACCTGACCATCTTTGCCGATAACCAAAGTATCAGAGGTAACGATATCGCCTTTGAGACGACCGTCTACACGTAAACTGTGCTCAACCTTTATGTTTCCATCAAAGACCGATCCGCGACCGAGGATCGTGTTGAGTTCAGCACTCTTGTCAGAAGTTTTCATATCATTGTTTCCGAACATGTTTCCCATAAATTTTTATCCACCACCCTGTTATACTCAGAGTTAGCTAATTTTTGAAAATGCAAGGATATAGTCTTTTGGGTCGAGAGGAACACCATCACGCCAAATTTCGAAATGCAGATGTGGGGCAGAGCTTTCACCTGTATTTCCGAGGGTTGCAATGGATTCACCTTTTTTAACAAACATATTACGTTTGATCAAAAGATTTTGATTGTGTCCATAATATGTAAAATAGCCACCACCATGGTAAACGATGATCAATTCTCCCAGATTCCAGGTCCATCCGGCAAATACCACCAACCCATCAGCTGCAGAACGTACAAATGTACCCCGGGGAGCGGCAATATCAATACCCCGATGTACAAGCCGGTCAATGGATCGAACATCACCAAAGTCACTGGTCAATACGCCCTCTACAGGCAAAAATGTAGGGACATGAGCGAGATAATCATGGATTCCGGATTTCTCGTGCTGCAAGAATCCCAGCTTATCCTGGACTTTTACATCCCGGTTCTGGGATTCATATTTATCTGATCGATACACGGACATGACTTCCGGAATGATATCCGGCGTGTCATTTGGATCGACTTGGATCAAATCGGAATTGGCCACACGGCCCAATCCCAGGGCAGAACGAATCTTTGTTTGTGAGTGCTCTAAATCTTCAAAAGCCTCGAGTAGCTCATAGACCTTGGCATTATTTTCTTCCAGCTGATGATTCGAAGCTTCAAGTGTACGATTTTTGCTGAATGCGCTAAAAAGCAGACCATATGAAACAGCTCCCAAAAGAATATGGGAGGCCAGAACGATCGCTCCCCATTTAATCCACTTGAGATTCTTTCGGGAAATAGAAAAAGTCCTGGGTTCTGCCTGGTCGTCTGGAATAACCAGGATCTGTAATCGTTTTTGATGTTTACCTGTTTGTGTCATATTTCAAAGCACTGTTTTTATATGCAATAAGAGTGGTATTTAGCCTTCAAAAAGAGACAATAACCGCTCCAGTTCATCATCATCAAAAAATTCTACTTCAACAAAACCGCCACCATTTGCACGCGGCTTTACTTTAACCCGGGTCATCAATTTTTGACGCAGCCGGTTCTCCACATCTTCAAAATAATATGCCTTTTTATCAGGAACCTGTGACTGGGCTTTGGATTTGGTGGATTTGTTTCTAACGAGATCTTCCACTTTGCGAACAGAAAGCTTTTTTTGCAAGATATTTTTCCAAACATCAAGCTGCTCTTCTGCGGACTCTAAAGCCAACAAGGCTCTTGCATGGCCCATGCTGAGTTCCTGCTGTTGCAGGCTCTCTTGAATACGCCGGGGCAATTTCAGTAAACGCAAAAAATTCGTTATCGTCGTGCGATCCTTACACACCTTTTCAGCGACCTGTTCCTGCGTCAGCTCGCATTCTTCGATCAAACGTCGATAACCATTGGCGACATCGATAGGATTCAGATCTTCTCTGTGGATATTCTCGATAATCGCCAATTCCAGCATATCTTCGTCGCTATCGATTTGCATGATATAGGCTGGAATGGTTTCTATCCCTAAATCCCGCACAGCCCGCAAACGGCGCTCTCCAGCAATGAGCTGAAAACCTTCTTCCACTTGCCGAACAGTTACGGGTTGGATAACTCCCTTTTCCGCAATAGAATTTTTTAGCTCTTCAAGAGTAACCGGATCGAATTTCTCTCGGGGTTGAAACGGATTGGGTGAGACACGCGCCACCTGCACCAATTCAATTTTGCCTTTAGCATTCTCCTCAGCGGAAATATCTGGAAGTAGCGCGCTAAGACCTCGCCCTAGAGCTTTCTTGTTCGCCATTTCGTATAATTTCCTCTGCCAAACCCATATAATTTTCTGATCCGGTGGACACCGCATCATACAAGATGATCGGCCGACCAAAACTTGGGGCTTCGCTTAGCCTGACATTGCGGGCAATTATAGATTCAAACACACGACCATCAAAATACCTGCGAACATCTTCGGCAACTTGTCTGGACAGATTAAGCCGTGCGTCATACATGGTCAATAACACCCCCTCTATCGAGAGGTTCTCGTTGAGGTGTTTTTGAACCAGACGGATGGTATTTAAAAGCTGACCCAACCCCTCTAAAGCATAATATTCACACTGTATCGGAATCAGAACGGTATCGGCAGCTGTTAACGCATTGATCGTTAACAAACCAAGAGAGGGAGGACAATCAATTAAAATAAATTTATAGTCATCGCGGATCTTTTCCAGCGCACCGGCCAATCGATGTTCACGGGATATCGCTGACACCAATTCAACTTCAGCACCAACTAGATTTATGGATGAAGGTAATAGCTTCAAATAGTCGAGTTCAGTTTCAACGGTCAATTTTTTGATATCTTGTTCGTTGATCATAGCATCATAGACTGTCTTTTTGAACTCGCGAGAGCTAAAGCCCAAACCGCTCGTACTGTTGGCCTGGGGATCTAAATCAATCAAAAGAGTAGAGTACTCTGCCACTGCAAGGCAAGAGGATAAATTTACGGCTGTTGTAGTCTTGCCGACCCCCCCTTTTTGATTTGCTATCGCTATTACTTTGCCCATGATACGTGGGCCTTTCTTCATTTTTTCCACATCACGACAATATAATTTATTTATACCATAAAATCAATGAAAAGTTTTTCTTCCTCAAAAGGCCGCGACTCTACTTGAGGGCAAATATCATAATCACTTGAAATTACGAACGTCTTTCCCTGC
>CAYNUX010000401.1:0-4103 GCA_964400115.1 uncultured Cytophagia bacterium | reverse complement strand
GAGCGTTGGAGGAGTCGAATAAGAAGATCCTGATTCATGATAATATTTAAAATCAATCCTGCAATTTGGAAATGAACGATCTTTTGTTGCTTGTTTATCGCCGCATACAGGGGCACAAAAAATGTATTGATCATCTGTGCAGCAGCAGCGAAAACCAATATTCGCAAAGCAGGTATAGAGCCATCGGAATCGGCGCCGTATAAAAATCCGATAATCGGGCTGGCAAGCAAGAGTATCAGAGGGATCATGGGCAAAATGAAAATAAACAGATATCCCACTCCGCGAGAAAAAAGCGCTGCCAGATCCGGATAAGACTTGTTACGGATTGTCAATTGCGGCAAAAATGCCGTGGTAAGAACCGTCGGAATGATGGTCGTCAACGTCAGCAAACGGTAGCTGGCAGAATAAAAAGCAATATGCTCGAGGGTTGCCATGGATTGCAGCATAAGAATATCGAGATAATTATAGCAGACCGCCAAAAAAATGGAAAGACCAAAATAGAGCGATACCCGAAGCATGATCACAGCGCGTCTGGGGTCAAAGTCGACTCGAAATGAAAGCATGTGGCGATAAAGAACAGAGTACGAGAGCCCGGTTTTCACGAGGCCTGCCGCGATAAAAGAGATCACAAAAACGCGAACGTCAAAACCCATGACCAGCAATGCAATGCCCAGGGCAACGGACAAGAATTTATCCAGGGATACGGCCATGGCTTCAAACTGCATTTTTTCCAGTCCCCGAAAAACGGCAAAAGCGGATTGGGAAAAGGAACCCAAAAACGCGGCGATACTGAACAACAGGATCGTTTGTTGCGCATAGGCAGAGTAATCGGCCCACATCAAATAGAACCAGAGCACAGCCAGAGAAAACAGTGAAAGCACGAATTTTATGGCCAGTGCCAATCCGAACAGACGGGAAGCAAGGCGCGGCTTTTTGGAAATTTCTCTGGTAATGATCGTGGTCAGCCCCAGATCGGCCAAAAGAGAGATAAAGAAACCGATCGTAGTCGCCACAGTATAGATTCCAAAATCCTCTTTGCCCAGATACCGAAAGGAAAAGGGCACGAGGATGAATGCCAGTGCCGTATAGAAAAACTGGCTGATGCCGGCAAATCCAATGTTTTTATAGAGTTGTTTCATTGTGGCTCGAATCCGGGGCTAAGGGAACGGGATTGTTGTCGCATGTGCATGGCCCAAACCTGTTTTTGTCGAAGCATTTTTCGCGTTCTATCATCGACCACCATGATGGCCGGTATCATGCCCAGCAATCGCCAGTGTTGCAGTAAAACAGGCACCAGCCGGTAATCGGGTGCAATCATATGGTAGATCAGCATAGAGGCCATGCCTGTCAGGCATGCAGAGCCGATATGATACAGGATCGGATCCCGAATCCTGAGTATTCTCAACCCTGAAAAAAATACAACCAGATGCAAAACAATGAACAGAATGAAACCCGGTATTCCCTGTTGCGCCATAATCAATAAATAGGCATTGTGAACGATGCGGGTACCCTGAATTTCTTCATCAGAGTGGTATCGGTAATTATTCAAGCCTACACCGAACAATTGATGTTCATTGATAATTTCCATGGCATTCAATGCCAGGCCCATGCGGCTGTGTTTTTTATCACTGACGATGGCTTCGTCAGCGCCTTCCATACGTCCGGCGATCACATGCCCATATTTTATCCCCATAAAAGCCAGGCCGACAAGTGAAAACGCAATCAGCACGAATTTTTGCTGACGCCTGAGCTTTTTTTTCTTAAAATCAACGGCGATAAAAAACGCCATAGAGAGTGCAAAAGAGAGCCAGGCGCCGCGTGTAAAGCTGGCAAACAATGATCCCATACACAGCACAGCGATACCGAGCCACAGCCACTTCCATTTCATTTTGGTAAACAGGCCGACTCTGATAGCCATGGGGGCTAAAGCGGCGATATAGCAGCCGAAAGCATTCGCAGGTCCCACCGTCCCGGTAGAACGCCAGGTATTGGTAATATTGATAAATGGCAACGAAACCGGCCCGATTTGCCATTGCCAGACGCCGATCAAGGCCTGAAACCCCAACCCGATCATGAGGCCTGTGCTCAGTGCAATGACATCCTTGCGTGTCGTGACACGGGTCATGACAAAGACAAAGACCAGAACAGCTCTGATGAGATGCACCAAACCGAACCTAAAGTCTGCTGGTTCTGCAGAAACAAACTCTCCCGACACCGACCAGATCAGGAACAGGATGGCAAAAATCCTGGCATACAAGACTGTATTACGATATTTGGATTTTGCAGACCAATCCGATTTGAGAAAGAACAAGACATACATAAAGAGATCAGAGGGCATAATGACATCGGCGCCTCTGGCCACTCCATTGCTCAGGGTTCCAAGAACAATGGTAAATCCTTGATTTATAGAGAGTGTAAAACCGAATCCAAAAAATAATAATTGTACCAGGCTCATAGAACACACTTAATCTCTGACCCTCTCTTGTGCAGGGAATGATCAGAGAGGTTTACTATTCGTATCAAAAATCAGGCCGCTACACGGTGCGACTGATCAATTCAGCTATTTTTTGGCCACTGATTTCCATAGAAAATTGTTTTACATCCTGCTTGGCACGCTCACCCAATTCCAGACGTTTTTCGCGATTATTCATGAGGTCGATCAATATTGTTCTGAGAGCGACCTCATCATGAGGCGGAACCGTCATCGCATTTAACCCCGGATCGATATAGTCGAGAATGCCGCGGTTATGGGTAACCACCACTGGTTTGCCATGCGCCATAGCCTGTAAAACCACGAGCTGGCCCGACGATTCATCAGGTCGATCCAGAGGAACAACCACGATCTCGGCACCGGCAACGAGATCATCAAAATCAGAGCCAAAGACACTGTATTGCAGCCGCACATTAGGCGGTACCGGATCTTTGATATTGAACCGTTGCGCTACGATCTCGACAGAGATATCGAGATCGTGCACAGATTTGAACAAGGTGCCATAGTCCCGGTTGCTGCGTCCGCCGCTAAAAATATACCCTTGAGAAGGGCGGGCACGGATCTTTTGTAAATCCAGCCCCAGCGGCACAAAATGGAATGTTGTTCGGGAATTTCCGAACCGCCTTTTATATTCTTTTACCTCGACGCGTGAATAGACCACAACCGAATCAACCCGTTTCAAGGCATACCTCACAAAGGCGGTACGCAGCCATTGCAACAAACCATCAGGACGATGCGGCTCGATCAGCTGCGCAATAACGATCCTGGGTGTTTTGCGAAACAAAAGACGACACCAAAAGGCCAGCAAGAGTCCGAGTACGGCATGCCAGGCAAAGACCACATCAAAATTCATAGACCGTTTAAAGGCGTTGCAGGATCCGACAATATAGCTGCGCCAGAGTGACAGTACTTTTTCAAAATGACTATTGTATCCTTGCGGCGACGCAGAGGTCAAGATCTCCACGTTATCGAAATAGGGTAAAAGTGCGTTTAAATAACTCCAATCTTTGGGAGGCTGCCAATCCATGAGGATGAGCAGTCTTTTACTTTTGCTCATGCTGTAATCGTTTGATTTCATCCTGCAAGGTATCAATTCGTTTGTGCCATTCGATTTCTTTGAGTGCAGATTGCTGTACCAGACTCTTGAATTTTCGGGTCAGGGTAGAAATCTTTAGCGTGAAATAGAGCAGCAGCGAGGTAATAAAAAGCAATCCCATCATCGTCAGTGCAGACGCAGGATATTGGGCACCGATGAGATGTGTAAATCCCATTAAAATCGAACTGCTCGAGATCATGATGACCACGCCTATCGAGACAGTCAGCCAGATAAGCCCCAGGGTTTCGCTGATCTTTTGTTTTTTCAGCAAAGAAAATATAAACCCGATAAAAATGATCACCAGAAAGACGATGACGAGTTTACCCCGCAGGGAAATACCGAATTCAAACATGATCTGTTCCTCTCCATTTACAATAGAGTGAATGTGCGCCGGCAACCGCCAGGATGAGCAAAAACCCATCTATGGGAATGCGATACCGCACCTCGGTAAAAAACAGGGCATATCCCATAGAGATGGTTAAAAGCGGAATCGCCAGCAGCGCCAGTTTATATCGT
>CAYNUX010000400.1:0-4121 GCA_964400115.1 uncultured Cytophagia bacterium | reverse complement strand
GCCAGGTCAGATTTTGAAAAGCTTGTGCCTTGTGACGAAAATCAAAAAAGTCACTGTCAGGCACCTGATAATCACCCACTTTTTGCCAGCCATACATGGCCA
Organism: uncultured Cytophagia bacterium; assembly: GCA_964400115.1. Lineage (GTDB taxonomy): Bacteria > Zhuqueibacterota > Zhuqueibacteria > Residuimicrobiales > Oceaniaggregativiventaceae > Oceaniaggregativivens. The sequence goes on along the minus strand of CAYNUX010000400.1, from coordinate 4,019 downwards.
TCAACAACACAAAAAAGAAAAAAAGAGAATTCAGGGAAATGATTCCCGGCTTTTTTGCAAGCATCAAAGATCCTGTTCATTCAAACCGATTAATTCTCGTTCAATAACCATCGGACGATCGATGGTCTGTGAATAAATTTTGGCGATATATTCACCAATAATACCCAGAAAGATCATTTGAATCCCAAAGAAAAAGAGAATCAGGATGGTAATGGTTGTTAATCCGGGTGGTGAAGATTGCAAAATAATCTTGAGCAGTGCATAGAGAATAATGAGTGCAAACGCCAGCAGAGCCAAAACGATACCGGTCATGGTAGACAAACGCAGCAAAATCGTTGAATGGCTGATGATGCCGTTCATGCCATAATCGAACAGACGGTAAAGATTTGTCGAGGTTTTGCCCCGTTCGCGTCTGTTACGGTGATAAGGGATTCCGGCCTGGGCAAAACCCATATTGGCAATGACCCCCCGCAAGTAAGGATTGTAATCTTTAACCTTTCGCAGCTCTTGAATGATCCGTTTGTCCATGAGCCGAAATTCCCCTACATCGGGAATCAGGGTTTCATTGGACAAGCTTTCGGCCAGACGATAGAAAAGCTTGCGGATATTTTTCATGAGCCAGTTTTCATCCCGGTCTTTGCGAATGCCATAGACCACTTTATATCCCTGTTCCCATTTTTCCACGAAATCAATAATCATTTCAGGCGGATCCTGCAAGTCGGCATCCAGCTGCACCACAGCATCTCCCTGACAGCGATACAACCCATTTAGCGTGGATTTGGTCACGCCAAAATTTCTCGACAAGGCGATCACTTTTACGCGTGAATCTTGCTGACTCGTATCGCGTAAAAGCTCCACAGATCGATCCGTACTGGCATTATCGGAAAAAACATGTTCGTATTCATATCGGTCGTTTAGTGCGGTCATTACCCTTTTTACGGTTTCGTAAACCTGGGGAATATTATCTTCTTCATTGAAAACAGGGGTAAAGATAGAGATCAGTTTTTTACTCATTGCCTAAAAATCCTATAATTATTCCCACTCGTCGACATGTATTTTTTCATCCGGCACATTTTTTTGCATCAATTGGGCCTGCAGTGTTTCTATCATTGCCGGTGGTCCGGATAGATAAAAATCCGGTGTGGTTCCGGCCTGACCCTTTTGCCAAATAAATGAACCATCGAGGCGACCGTCCCGGGCCCCGGCAATTTTCCGCGCATCCTTTTCGACAAAATAAGACATAGACAAATTTGGCAAAACACTCGTCCAGTGATCGAGACGGTCTTTGAACAAGAGATCCCTGGGTGTTCGGGCGCCATAAAAAAGTTGTAATGGACGTCTCACCTTTTTATCCACTGCCCATTGCAAATATGAAAGAAAAGGCGTAATTCCCGTCCCACCGGCAATAAAGACAGCAGGCTGGTCAGCGTCAGAATCAAAAGTAAATTCACCATAGGGCAATTTGAGCCAAACTGTTTTGTCGATTTGCAGTTCATCCATCATCCTTTGGGTAAATTGGCCTTTGACAACAAATGTCAATTCGAGCCGATCTCGTCGTGTCGGTGAACTTGCGATCGAAAAGACTCTGGATTCAGGCCAGGCAAAACTCGGATCATACTCGTCGAGTGCCAAATGCAAAAACTGACCGGGTTTGAACCGGGGGCATCTTTGCGGCTCCAGCACCAGGGAGCAGTGAGTCTTGCTGTGTCGATGTACCTGGCTCACACGAGCCGGGATCTTTGCTACAATTGCCATAGTACACTCAAATTATAGTCTTTTCCTCTCACAGGACAAAATATTTGTCAGCTTTTTTGATCGAAAAAAGAAGAAAAGATGTGCAACATGTAATCGATATGGGCCGGGGTCATACCCGGATAGAGACCAATAAAAAATGTATTTTCCGTGATAGTGTCGGTATTTGTGAGGTCCCCGACCAGTCGATGTTCGATATCCATAAATGCCGGATGCCGTAAAAGATTACCACTGAACAGATTACGAGTCTCGATTTGATGAGCCTCGAGAAATTCCGCAAGTTCATTTCGGGTAAAATCTGCGGTTGGTAAAACCGAAATAATGAAACTGAACCAGGCCGGATCACTTTTCGGGGTAGGCTGAGCCACGGATATTTGCTCTTTATAAGGAGCGAGTCCTGTGGCGAGCAGTTGATAATTTGTTTTGCGTGTTTCAATAAAGGAATCGACCTTTTCCATCTGGGCTGACCCGATAGCGGCTTGCATTTCTGTCATTTTCAGATTATAGCCGATATGCGAATAGACATATTTATGATCATACCCTTTGGGCAAAGTGCCGAATTGCTGTGTAAATCTTTTTCCGCAGGTATTGTTCTCTCCACCCTCGCAGTAACAATCCCGTCCCCAGTCCCGGAAAGAACGCACCAGCCTGCCTAGCTCATCATCTGCAGTCAGGACAGCTCCTCCCTCACCTGTCGTAATATGATGCGCAGGATAAAATGAGAGTGTAGCCAGGTGTCCGAATGTGCCGGTGAGCTGGCCATTATATCGGCTTCCAAGTGCATCGCAATTGTCTTCGATCAACCACAGATCGTGTTCACGGGCCAGCCGCGTCGCAGTGTCGAGATCAAAGGGGTTGCCCAGGGTGTGGGCGATAAAAATGGCTCTTGTTTTGGGGCCTATAGCCTCTTCCATCCGGTCCGGCATGACATTATAGGTCTCGAGATCCACATCCACAAAAACAGGAATCAACCGGTTCTGAACAATAGGGGCCACGGTTGCCGGGAACCCGGCAGCAACGGTAACCACTTCATCGCCGGGTTTCAGTCTCTTGTCACCGAGTTTGGGAGAGGTCAGGGCACTGATGGCCAGCAAATTGGCTGATGAACCGCTGTTGGTGAGAATGACATTGTCGAGGTCGAAAAAATCAGCCAGTTGAGTGCTAAAGGTCTCGGCATATCGTCCCGCTGTCAGCCAAAAATCGAGAGAAGCATCCACCAGGTTGACCAGCTCATTCTCATCAAACACACGACCGGCATAATGCACACGTGATTCACCAGGGATGAATGATTTTTGGGTGAATTTTGCATCATGATAATTTTTGACCCATTCGAGTATCTGTTGGCGTATTTGCTGAGAATTCATAAGACTCCTATTGTTCAATCGTTTTCAATATAGTTGTTGTCAGGTCATCGATACCGAGTCCCGCTCTTTCTCTTAAAAAGGATTGTGAGCCGACGATTTTGCAAAAATTCTTATCAAGACCGATATTGAGAACCTTTGTTTTATCTGTCTCGTTCAAAATACTGACGAGTTGACTTCCCAGTCCGTTTATTTTTACATGTTCTTCAATGGTAAAGACCTGTTTATAGGCGGAAAATATTTCACGGGCCATATCGGCAAAAGACATATTAACCACGGGGATCGAAAAGAGATCCGTTGGAATTTGTTTTTTAATTATACGGTCATAGACCGCTTTTGCGGCAGGAAGAATATTGCTAATGCCTACCAGGGCTATTTCTGAGCCGGGTTGTTTTGCAATCGCAGAGATGGGAGCATAAACCGAATGCTTCTCGTGCACCATAGGTTCACCGGCTTTTCCCAATCGCAAATATTTGGGCTCATTGGTGCAAATGGCATAGTCCACACACCAGCGGGTTTCCAGCGGATCGCCGGGTAAGAGCAAAGAGATAGAGGGCATGGTCGAAAGGATGGCGATATCCTGCACAGCAAAATGTGAATATCCCAGATTGCCATAACTCAGTCCTCCGCCGACGCTGACCACTGTAACATCCAGATGGTGGTAACAGATATCGTTGCGAATTTGCTCCAGGCAGCGCAATGTATTAAAATTGGCGATGGAATAGGTAAAGACTTTATATCCTTCGCGGGCCAGACCTGCGGCTATACCCGTCATATTCTGTTCCGCCACCCCCACATTGAGGAATCTGTCGGGAAATTGCTCGGCAAACGGTTCTACAACCGAAAACCCCAGATCTCCGACGAGCAGGAATACAGACGAATCGGTTTCCGCCTGAACCATCAGGC
>CAYNUX010000399.1:0-4128 GCA_964400115.1 uncultured Cytophagia bacterium | reverse complement strand
ATGGTTCTACAAACATATCGATACAAGTATTTTTATAAAGGCATGAAACAAAAATAGCTCCCCTTGACCCGCCAATGATTCAAACACAAAGGTAAATCATTGCACAGGATCCCGATTATTGAAAAGCAGATATTGCTAAAAGATGTATCGTTGATTTAATCATGTTTATACTTTTCATACTCTCCGTGAAAAACCCTTTTGACCGCTTCAAGATGTGAAAAACCATATTTCATGTCGGGTAGCAGATACCCTCCCTCGATCCACTCGTTCCATGAAAAGAGGGTAATGAGCTTGGGTTGTTCAGGATGGTTATCGCAATACTCTTTGGCTTTTTGCATGAATGTGGCCAATCCCTCTGGTGATTTATTATAATACACGATATCGTTTTCCCCTTTGGCGGGGAATCGCGGCGTATCATCCCAGCCGATGGAGACATTGGGGAAATAGGGGATGTCCAGGGCAGCGTCCCATTGATCTCGTCGTTCCATAGACTCTACGCCCCATTGAATATAGTCCGGGCGATGGGGTCCTCCCCAGTTATATTTTGTGACGCTGTTGGCTCCCAGCTGTTCGATTTGCTCCAACAGATTTTCCCGGGCAGTGCCAAATCCGATCAGCTGAATATGGAGACCGGGGAATCCGGCTTTTTTAGTTTCTTCCCTGAAATAATCCAGGGCTTTTTTCGATTCTTCAATACTGCCCAGTCCCTCGATCAGATTATGAATACTGAAAACCGAAAACACGGGTTTGCCGTCGATTTTCAGATAATTGGGTCTGGAGAAATAGCGGCTGATCACCCGATCGACAATGATCCTGAAATTCTCCATATCCACGGCGCCGTCCCACAGCCGCGAGGAATCGTCCTTGAATTTATGCACGTTCCAATAGTTTCTTTTGACATCGTGATTGGCCCACATGAGATAGAATTGCATCTCTTTATTGTTTTTCGCTTTTAAAAAGCCGTTATTGATCGAGCTTTCCAAAAACGGACCCTCATCGAACCAGTACCAGTCAAAAATAAAGACATTGACGCCATGGTCCGTGGCCGCATCGATCCATTTTTCCATGACCTGCGGATCATCATCCATCTCATAGCCCCACAGGGGAACCTTGGGTTGGTAATGTCCTTTAAATCTCGGGGTTCCCTTTTTGATAATTTCCCACTCGCCCGTTCCGTCCGGCCACAACATATCGCCAAAGCGTTCATCATGATGGCAAGACGGCCAGATATAGGCGGCGACGAGATAATCTGGATTCATTGAGGGTTCCTGATCTTGTTGTTGAAAAGAGCTTCTGCAAGACAAAAAACAGAGCAGACTGAACAGAGAGGTCAAGAGTATCGTATGATAAAAAATCTTCATCCAGCTATCTCCTTGATTTACTCATTTGAAATTGCGTCGAGCCTGTTGGTTTTGCCCTCACGTCCGAATTTCAGGTTATCTTGTGACAGGACATATTCCAAATTCTTTCCTCTCCCTCAAAAGGCTCAAAATTTGTTTGATTAAAAAAAGAAATCAAAGTCCAATGCTGTTTGTTGAAAGATCCAAATTAATTCGATTGCCCGTCATTTTTCTGTGATTGTAAAAAAGCCTTCAGAGAGAATGGTCCTTCTGTCGGCCACTTGCCATCGGGCATCGGAACCGTTTCCAGGTCTTTAGGATTGAGCACGACATGCTTGATGCGTTTACGGTGCCATGTATAGACGATATGCACCCGTCCATCGCGAGACTGGATCACAGCCGGATAGGAAAATTGTTTACCGGACTCGTCAAGGAAATCGAGGATGAGCGATGCTTCCCAGGCAATGCCGTCGCTGCTCAATGAGACATTGAGGATACCGCGTCCCTTATGCTTGCCATATGTGCGTGTTGAATGATTGTAAACGAGGAGTTGGCGACCGTCGCGGAGTGAAACACCATCAAAGCCCGAGTTGTTGTTGGGAAGTATCAAAGGTTTCAGTGGAGACCACGCGAGTCCACGATCCTCCGACCAGCTTTGGGCGATGAAACCGTGACTGGATGCCGTACGGCAGAGCATCTGAATACGTCCGTCGGGATGGGTCAGGAGCGTGGGCTGGATGGCGCTGATCTCGGCCTCCGGGTTTTTGGCGACCGGGCCGATGAGTTTCCAGGTTTTGCCCCCGTCCGTGCTGCGCTCGATGTGAACACGCATACCGCGGCTGTCGCCATGGGTGCTGGAAGGAGACAAGAGGGTACCGTCATCGAGTTGGATCGGCTTGTTCTTGACCGGGCCGATGAGTCCGTCGCCAACCTTTCGCGCCTCACTCCAGGTGTGACCTCCGTCTTTCGAGATCTTTACCCTCCCCATAAACCCGGCGCTACCAACGCTAGGCTTAAAAACCTTGTAAAAAAGCATCACATCGCCTCCGCGCTCTTGAAAGAGCACAGGATTCCCGGTCGCCATTCGTTCGCTCCCGGGCTCATCACCGTCGGCCACGCTGACAGGCGAGGTCCATTCACCCCCGACCGGTTTGCGGCACAGTCGAATTTCCACATCAGGAGCACCCTCTGCGGAACCGCCAAAAAAAGCGCACAACAAATCGCCACCTTTCAATTCCAGAACCGTGGCAGCGTGACATGACAAAAAATCCGCTTTTTCAAAAACGAATTCCTCAAGAACGATGCCAGAATAGGGATCGATGGGTGCACCGTCCAGGTCTGCTGCAAAGGAAAGATTACCGTAATATGGCACAAGAACAATAGCCAACATGCAACTGCTCAAAAAAAGCTTTTTTAGATTATTCTGCATGGATTGATTTTCTCCATTTGAATGTGTGTTGTAGCAGATTACGAAATCGCATCGGGAGGATAAATGTCATCTTGAAGAATTTAAACAATTCTGTCACAAAAAGCAATTTTCTTTTAATATAGCCTGTTTGTTTTTTGAGACACATTAAAAAATCAGGGCAGAGGTCTCGGGGAAAAAATAGGTTAAATGAGCAAAACAGAGCAATGTACCGGTACGACAGGCTATAGATGCGGAAGGCGGACACGAATCACAATAAGACAGGAATTATGGAAGCGGTATGCAGGATTAAACGTTGCCATCCTGCGAATTCATGTGTTTGCAATCACAAACCCGTGGATTCAAATACGGTAGCATAGAATTGATCCAGAGCTTGTAAATATTTTTGTTTTGTGGGCAGATCATTATGTCCGCCGTTTTCAATGATGACCAGGTCTTTTGGGTCGGACCCTGAAATATCATATAAAGACTCGGCCATAGAGGCCGGTGTCACCTGATCATCCTCTCCGGCGATGATCAGCAGCGGCAACTGCATCTCCGCAAGCCGGTTGGGATTGCTGTTTTCCAGCAGTACCGCATCGATGTCAAATTTGATAAACGGCTTTAAAAACCACGGCACCAGTCGTCCGGTCCAGTCTTTGGCATCCGTCACCGGACTTTCCAGAACCAGACCCTTTGCCGGTTTTGTGTCAGCAAGAAAAGTCGCAGTATAGCTGCCCAGTGAATGACCCTGAATCACCAGCGATTCAGGCGAGACATTGCGTTCCCCGGTCAGAAACTCGTAGGCGCCGATTGCGTCCAGCTGCAGTCCTTTCACACTCGGTTTGCCGGGATTCTCGCCATATCCCCGGTAATCAAAGACCAAAAGATTCACCCGTTGTTCGATAATGGAGCGGATGATATGGTATGATGTCACCATCACAAATCCGTTCCCTCCGCAATACAGCACGGTACCGCGGGCCTGCGGATGCCGAATAAACCAGCCATTTAATGCAAGGCTGTCACCGGATTTGAATTTCACTGTCTCGAATCCATAGGCCCGGTCGCGGAACCATTGCGCATCAATGGTGCGTTTGACATCGAACGCATCTTTTTCGGTTAACTCGATTTTCGTACAGCCGACAAAAAGACCGCATGCTGCGATCAGGTACGCTATAGTTTTCATAGCCTATTCCTGTCTGTATAGAATAGATTAAAGCCCGGCTTTAATTCTATTAAACAGACAAACGGCCATATTATTCAGTAAAAAATTATATGACCCTTATCTTGGGCCAATAAAATACGTTTTGGACGATTTTCAAGGCACGCTGTCATCACTGCCACGGCTGTGATCGATTTTGATAAAGACGGCACGTTCAATAT
>CAYNUX010000398.1:0-4150 GCA_964400115.1 uncultured Cytophagia bacterium | reverse complement strand
ATGCCCGCATCGCTAATATTCTGCCTTGTTTTAATAACGAGCCTGCCGTTGCCAGACTATCCCGGCATTGCATTGTTCGCCCCTGATTGTCGACCAATGTTAACCGGGGCCCACAGACCGGACACGCATTGGGCTGAGCATGAAATCGCCTGTTAGACGGATCATCATACTCGCCTTGACACAGAGAACACATGTCGAAAACACGCATACTGGTATGAGGCCGGTCATAGGGCAATGCAGTGGTAATGGTAAAGCGCGGTCCGCAGTGGGTGCAATTGATAAACGGATAACGATATCTGCGGTTCGAGGGATCAAACAGTTCTCGCAAACATTGTTTGCATATGCAAATATCAGGAGGAATACTCGATACGGATAAATCCGTGCACATACTTTTACGAATTCTAAAGTTTGTATACCCCACTGTCGGGAGGGAGGTCGTTTCCAGACTCTCGATCATCGCCGGAACAGGCAATTCATTCTGCAGAGCTGCGAAAAATTGTTCATGGACGTCTTTTTTTGCTTCAATATCAATGATCACGTCCGATGATCGGTTGGCCACATAACCGGACAGGGCATATCGTTGAGCCAGCCCATAGATAAAGGGGCGAAATCCAACACCTTGAACGGTACCCGAAACAGTCAATTGTTTTCGTTGAATTGTTTCTCTTTTGATATTTTGAGATAATTTATCCACTCGTCGATCCCTTGACCCGTGCGACATGAACAATTTAGCCAAACAATATTTGGATTCAAAGTCAGAGCTTCTCGTTTTGGTTTTTCAACATCAAATTCTTGGTTTTCCAAATAATCGATTTTGTTTAAAATAATGCAATCTGCCTTTTGAAATGTCCCTGGATATTTTATTACTTTTTCATCCCCCTCTGGCACACTGAATACCACGGTTCGAAGATGCTCCCCCAGCTTGAACCCTGTGGGACAAACCAGATTACCGACGTTTTCTATAAAGAGAATGTCGATTTGCGAGAGATCAAAGTCTTTTAGTGCTTTGTTCACCTGTTGTGCTTCCAGGTGACAGGCACCCCCCGTGGTAATTTGAGCACATTGGATATCATATTGCTGCAGTCGTTCTGCATCGCGACTCGTGGCCAGATCTCCGACAAGTACGGCTGGTCTCAGATTATTTTTCCCGAGTTCTGCTACAGATTTTTCCAGCAAAGACGTCTTGCCGGCCCCCGGAGATCCCAGAATGCCGACCGCAAAGATGTTTTTCTTGTTAAAAAGAGTTTGATTTTCCTCTGCCAAATAGTCATTGGATTTCAGGATGTTTTCATAAATTTGAATTTGCAATCTCGACCTCCATATTTTCAACCATCAATTCATCGTTTGGATCAAACTGAACGCTTGAACTTCCGCATTTGGGGCATTCGAAAGGGATGTGCCGGTCCTTGAGTTGCATCGTGCCGCAATGATTGCATTCGAGTTGCAAGGGTTTGTTAATGATCTTAAACTGAGCTCCTTCTGCGAGCGTCTCTTTTGAAATCGCCATAAAAGCCGAGCGCAGCAAGTCGGGCTCGATTCCGGAGAATCTGCCAACGCATATCGTGATCGAATGGATCCTTTTTGCCCTGACCTGGATGGCTTTTTCCGTCAGTGTCTTGAATAAACTTTTCATGATCGATACTTCATGCACAATATGCTTCTCCGCTACGATCTGTGGTGGATTGTGTTTTGCTATCGATGTTCAACAATGGGTAAAAATACCTGAAAATCAGATCCCTGTCCCTCTTTGCTAAAGACGTCTATATACCCGTGATGATGATCTGCGATTTTTTTTGCAATGGATAATCCCAAGCCGGTTCCCGATATTTTCCGCGTGATTGCATTCCTGGAGCGATAAAACTCTTGAAAGATTTTTTTCTGGTCGTCTGTGGAAATACCGATGCCCGAATCTCTGACCTTGACAAGAATATAGTCCTTATCTTTTTGTGCGGATATTTCCACCCTGCCGCCGGGAGGGGTATACTTTATGGCGTTGCTGATCAGATTGGTAAAGAGACGCGACAACTCTTCTCCGTTTCCCTCGATTTGCGGTAAATGTTCTTTCAAATGTACCTTGACGCTCAGGTTTTTTGCATTTGCCTCTGGCCCGAAAAAGTCTGTTGCTTCTTGCAGTACCACACAAATGTCCACAAGCTGTGTGGTTCTGGAAATTTCTGTTGTTTCGGTTTTGGATAAATCCAACAAGTCGTTGATGAGCGCCAGCAAAGATTTGGCCTTGTTTCGTGATTTTTCTATCATCTCTTGTGTTTGGGAAGGATCATTGATATAACCTTCGAGAATCAGATTCAAATAGCCATCGATCGCACCCAGAGGCGATTTGAGTTCATGAGCAACCAGACGGATGAATTCCGATTTTAGTTTTTCCACTTTTTTTGCTTCTGTAATATCGCGCAGTACTGTAACGGTTCCCAGGCAATGATGGTGTTCATCCAACAACGGAGTGATGCTCGAAAAAAGAGTTCGCTCATCCAATGTTTGGAACTGCATTGAAATGGAATGCAATTCTTTTTGTACCTTTTCCAGAGCCGACAGGATCTCTGTTCTCAATTCATTTTGTCTCAACAGCTCATTAACAGTCTTGCCTTTGGCCTTTTCCTGCTTGAGGCGAATCATTTTTTGGGCCACCGGATTGATCAGGGCCACCTGTCCTAATCGATTGGTCACAATCAAGCCATCACTCATAGAGTTGATGATCGTATGAGTACGGCTCTTTTCATTTGACAATTCCAGCAGATTTCGGGCTCGTTCCTGACGCAGCTGTTCGGTTTCGAGAACCAACCGCCGTTTTTCCAGCCCGTGAGTGACTTTGGCTCGCAGGGTTTCCGGAGTAAAGGGTTTGGGTATAAAGTCAAACGCTCCTTTACTCATGGCTTCAACAGCACTCTCGATGCTGGCAAACCCTGTTATAATGATGGTAATAATATTCAAATTTAGTTCCTGGATTTCCTGCAAAAGCTGCATGCCGTCCAGTTCAGGCATGCTGAGATCGAGTAATATCAGATCATATGCGTTTGTTTTGATTTTTTCCCGACCGAACCGGCCGTTTTCAGCGCACTCGACCGCAAAGCCCATTCCCGACAAAATCCTTTGACAACCGGTACGGATCATTTCCTCATCATCGATGACTAGAATAGTGATATTGGTCATAAAACCAAGCCTTATTTCAATCCTATTTTCTTGTCATTGTCCGGTTTTGTGCTGGGTGGGTTTGATTCTTTTAACAAGTCGTTTACCTTTTGCAGCAACTCTTTTGGTTGTATGGGCTTTTCGACGAATTCCTGCACAGGTAAAAACTCTCCATCCTTTTCCGGCGAGAACCTAAAATCACTCTTGTCATGAATAGATGTAATCATCAATATCGGGATATTTTTCGAACTCTCTTCCTTTCGCACCTTGTACGCAAAATGAAATCCCTCAGTGCCGGTTGGCATCATTACATCTAGACAGATTAAATCGGGTTTCCAGGTTTTAATTTTTTCCCATGCAGTATCAGGATCGTTTGCTTCCTCTATGTCATAGCCATGCTTTTCGAGTACTATTCTGTTGATCGTGACAAAATCCTGATCATCGTCTACCAGAAGTATTTTCGCCATTTTATCCTCCCAAAGTCAAATGTTATTTGTATTCAATGTTTTTGCCAGAAACCGTTTCTTTCTCGATGTGATTATATAGATCGGCGCTGGGTAAGACGATACGGAATTCGGATCCTTTGCCGGGTCGTGATTTGACCTGAATTTTCCCTTTGTGTTTCTGCACGATACCATAAGCGATCGCCAGGCCCAATCCTGTCCCTTGTCCCTGAGGTCTGGTGGTAAAAAAAGGATCAAAAATTTTTTTACATATTTTTTCGGTCATTCCGGGGCCGGTATCTTTGACAGATGCCATCACTTTGTTTTGATGCTTTTTTGTGGTCAATATCAGGTTTCCTTTACCCTGCATGGCTTGTGCTGCATTCAAGACAATATTCAAAAAGACCTGTTGCAGCTGTCCGGGGTCGGCATAGATTTTTGGAATGGATGGGTCGAGTTTCTTTGTGATCGTGATGTCCTTAAACAGAGATTGATGAACAACCAGCGATAATGTTTTTTCTATAATCGTGTCAAGATCTACAACAGTCCCCTGGGTTCGG
>CAYNUX010000397.1:0-4177 GCA_964400115.1 uncultured Cytophagia bacterium | reverse complement strand
GGGTTGATAAAGGTTCGGCCGATATAATGGTTTCGTATTAGACCCAACTCGAATTTCAGATTCGATCGTCTCGAATAACCCACCGCAGCGGTGTTGCTCGAGTCGGGTACTGAAATGACAATATCCGCGTCAGCCGGACTTTCGAGCGCCAGTATTTTTCCCAATTTGCGCCGTATTTTGTCCACATTCTCATTAAAGATCCGGCTATCGGGTCTGGCAAAGTAGATGAATTCAAAAATACAAGCGTAATTATCCTTTTCATCGGAATACTTGTAAGACCGTATTCCGGTTTGATCTATCTGAACCAGTTCGCCCGGCTCGATATCTCTGATATAGTTTGCCCGTACAAGATCTAAAGCACACGTTTCTGATACGACAAAATAAACACCATTTTTCTCCCCTATGCAGAGCGGCCTGACGCCATGAGGATCACGAGCAGCATAAATTCGATCTTTTAACATCATAATCAATGAAAACGCACCCCGTAGTTGTTTCATGGCTTCGATTAATTTGTCTACCATTTCACCTTTTTTAGAACGAGCCATAATATGGGCTACCACTTCGGTATCTGTCGAAGTTTGAAAGAGGGCGCCTTGTTTTTCCAGTTCTATTCGTAGGGTGCCCGAATTGGTAAAATTTCCATTATGACTGATCGCAAACGGACCATGCTGAGTGTTGAATAGCAGGGGTTGTGCATTCACCAGATGTGTAGACCCGGTTGTTGAATATCGATTATGACCTATGGCAAGATGGCCTTGCAGGGCATCAAGGTCTTTGGGATCAGCAAAGACATCAGAAACGAGACCTTGACCGACTTTGCGATAGACCCGATGTCCATCATTACTGACGATACCCGTGCTTTCCTGTCCTCTATGTTGCAAGGCATAAAGAGTTAAATATGTTAGCTGAGATGCATCCGGGGTGCCATACACCCCGGCGACTCCGCAATTTGAACGAGCCTTGTCTGTCTCGATATAAGACGATTTTTTATATTGTATAGATCTATTATTCATTCTATTCACCAATTGTAATTAATAAATAGCCAAAACCTATGCCTAACATGTCAGCGACCAGATCCTTCCAGCTTGCAATTCCCCTTTGACTGGTTCCATCATAAACCTCCTTTGCAATGCCTAAACTTAAACTAAAGCCTATCGCAACATTTTTGCTTGCCGATGGGGAGAATTGTATCTCTTGTCTGGCTGCATAATAACCGATTCCTGTCAGGAATGCACTGGTAACAAAATGATCTGCTTTATCTTTGGCCAACCATTGATCTTTTATGATTCGGGAGTTTTGCAGCGTATGCACAGAATCTGATTGTTGGACAAAAAGATCGAGTGCATAAACAGGGTGTAAGGTCAAAAAAAGAATAAAAATTGATCTAGAGACCCAATTCATGATCGATCCTTTGCATTGCTGTCAAGGATATAGAAATGAATTGTTCCAGTGAAAGATCCATTTCCTGGCAGGATTTTATTTGATCTCGATTGGCACCGCGTGCAAAGCTCTTGACTTTAAACCGGCGAAGAATAAAATCCGTATCAATACTCTTGAGCTTTTTATCGGGATGCATTAATGCGGCTGCTACAATCAAGCCTGTTACGGGATCGGCCGCATAGATCGCTTTATCCATGAGTGATTCACGCTCGGCCAGGTTATTGTGACATTTTATCGCATGCAGAATAGCCGGGTCTAGATCATATTTCTCCAACCACTCTGTGGTTACAAGGCTGTGCTGCTCCGGATTGTCGGCAGTTAATTCATAATCCAGATCATGCAACAAGCCAGCCAATCCCCATTTATCTTGAGATTTTTCAAAATGGTCAGCCAAATCCCGCATCACGACTTCGACAGCAAGAACGTGTTTAATCAGGTTTTTGTTTGACATTTTCTCATTGACGAGCGCCAGGGCTTGTTCGCGAGTCATTATATCTCGTCCTTTTTAAAAATAGTTTCGAGTGATTAAAATATACATAAAAATTGCCAATATTGCAATGGGACAAAAAAAGCGAATCAAAAATGACCAAAAATTTGCAAAATAGAAATGATTGTTTTCAGTGTTTATCTCTTTAATTGCATTTTTAACTCCCCATTTATAACCCACGAAAATCGCAATAAAGAGGGCACCTGTGGTTAATGAATAATTGCCCAACACGATATTGGCAAAGTCTAAAAAGCCGAGTCCTATAAGCGGAATTTTGCTCAGCCAACCTACAGCACCCTGAGAGAGAGCTGAGGGAATGCCCAAGATAAGGGCCAGCAATGTCATCAGGAGAACTGCCTTGGAACGCTTCCACTTTTTCTCATCGACCATATAGGCAACGGGTACCTCAAGCAAAGAAATCGTCGAAGTCAACGCTGCGACAGTAAGAAGCAGAAAAAAGCCTGTACCAAAGATAAAACCGCCCGGCATCTGTTCAAAGATCGTCGGCAGCACCACAAAAACCAATCCCGGGCCTCCTTCGGGATCGAGTCCCATTGCAAAAAGAGCCGGAAAGATCATCAAGCCAGAGATGATGGCGATCAATGTATCAAAGAGACAGACATAGCCAGCAGAGGTGGCCAGGTTTTCGCGTTTGGAAAGATAACTGCCATAGGTAATCATTGTTCCCATGCCCAAACTGAGAGAGAACAGTGCTTGCCCGAGGGCATTAGCGACCATGGAAAGAGAGAATTTGCTAAAATCAGGGTTGAGATAAAAAGCAAGACCTTCTTTGGCGCCTTTTAGTGTAACTGAACGCAAGGTAAGGACGATCAACAAAAAGAACAAAACAGGCATCAATATTTTAGCCCATCGTTCGATGCCGGAAGATATTCCGCCCATCACCACCATGCCCGTGATCACCAGAAAAATGACCAGATAG
Source organism: uncultured Cytophagia bacterium (assembly GCA_964400115.1). Taxonomy (GTDB): domain Bacteria; phylum Zhuqueibacterota; class Zhuqueibacteria; order Residuimicrobiales; family Oceaniaggregativiventaceae; genus Oceaniaggregativivens. The sequence continues at coordinate 1,310 of CAYNUX010000397.1, read as the reverse complement.
AGGAGTGTTGTTTTGGGATCGCTTACAAATTCTGTAAAGTGTTGCACGGCTTGTTCACCGTTCATGTCGGTGAAAGAACCGGAAATCGCTTTCAAAAAATAGCCTAACGTCCACCCTGCTATGACCGAATAATAGGAAAGAATGCCCACGCCTGTGGCAACCCCTAATATTCCCAGTAGCGGCCACCAGGAACGACGTGCCAGTGCGCTAAAGGCTCCAACAGGATTTTTTTGTGTATGCCTGCCAATGGCCAATTCAGAAATCATTACTGGCAGGCCGATGATGAGCACAAAGGTGATATAGAGCAGCACAAAAACAGCTCCGCCATTTTCACCGGTCACATAAGGAAACCGCCAAATATTACCCAGACCGATGGCTGAACCGGCTGCTGCGAGTATGAATCCAAGGCGAGATCCCCAGGCTCCGCGATTGTTACCAGACATATCCATACGATATCAATCCTGTTGAAATTTTAGTCCCATGGTAATGTGAATTGGGTTGAGCAAATCGGAAAATAGCCAGCATCATTTTGCAAGGGATAATTAAGTGCAAGAGAGGTGCTGGAATCAAAGCCATACAAATGGGCATCTACATAGGCATCAACCACGCTATACAGCATCACTCCTGCGAGCCACCATAGGGATAATCCCCTGTTATCTCTGTAAAATGCTTTTGCGGCAGGCGTTGTTGCACTTTGAGCCCACTGATTCTGGATGATAGCATTGGCGATCAGTCCGATTTGTCCACCTGCAAAGACAATCCCTTTAAGCGGTTTTTCATTATAAAACTGTCCCCATCCAGGCACAGCCAGGGATCGCAGCATGGCTCCTGTTGGAGATTTGATCGTTGAAGCATCGACTATGATTTGTTCAGGGTCTTGTACAAACAAGGTATCGGCTTGATCTTGGGACCACCCTGAACTGCCCATGCAAAGGATCAAAATTCCGGTTATAAAATAGCATCGCATACTAGATCACGGCTATGGCTTCGATTTCAACAAGAGCATCTTTGGGCAATCTCGCGGCCTCAATGGCAGAGCGTGCCGGTCGATGTTGACTAAAAAATTGTGCATAGACAGCGTTCATTGCCTGAAAATCGCTCATATTTTTTAAGAAAACCGTAGTTTTTGCGACTTTGTTCAATTCTGCGCCTGCCGCTTGCAGGACAGATTGCAAATTCTTTAATGCCTGAGCGGTCTGTTCTGCAATATCATCGGAAACAAATGCCTCATTTTGAGGATCGATGCCGAGCTGACCTGCCGTAAAGACCATCTGACCGGCATCAACTTTGACTCCCTGGCTATAGGGACC
>CAYNUX010000396.1:0-4184 GCA_964400115.1 uncultured Cytophagia bacterium | reverse complement strand
GCTTTGAGCAAGACTAGGGGGCAACAGACCTGTTACATTACGAAATCCCATAATATCGACACCAGGAATGGGGGACACCTGTTCCTGGTGTCGGATTTTTCTTTCCTCTGTTTCAATATACTCTCCTTTTGCTATTCATTGTTTTGGATTGACATGAGCATTCGGTGTGTTATCTAGAGAGAAAGCAACGGATGCGGTTCGTGTTAATCTTGCTTGAAATTATGAATTGTTTTTTGTAAAATTCAAAATCACAAAATACGGAAAACATGTCAACATTAAATCATCAACATCACAGCAATGGCACTTTTGAGAGTTCTGCAAATATCAAAGTGGCTTTTTTCCTGAATCTTGGATTCACGCTCTTGGAATTCATCGGTGGGTTGTGGATCAATAGTTTGGCCATCTTGTCAGATGCCGTGCACGACCTGGGCGATTCCTTTTCCATCGGCGCGTCACTCTATCTCGAAAAAGTCGCTCAGCGCAGTCGAGATGAAATTTTTACCTATGGATATCGCAGATTCTCTTTGCTCGCAGCGTTGATTAACAGCGTGGTACTGATCGTGGGATCCACAATCATTCTTTTTCATGCCATCCCGAGAATTTTTCATCCCGAATCGGTGCGGGCAGATGGCATGCTCTGGTTCGCTTTGGCCGGAATTCTGGTCAACGGCGTCGCGGCCTGGCGACTGCACAAAGGCGGAACCATGAATGAAAATGTGGTTTCCTGGCACCTGCTTGAAGATGTTTTGGGTTGGGTAGCGATTCTCATCGTCGGGATCATATTGCAGTTCAAGGATTGGCCTATCCTTGACCCGTTGGTTTCTGTTCTCTTTACCGGAGTTATTTTATTTCACGTGATTCAAACATTTAAAGAAATCCTGAAAATCTTTCTGCAATCCATTCCCTCCAATATCGAATTGGAAAAACTCCGAGAGGATTTGCAATCAGAACCCGATATTCTCGACATCCACGATCTACACATTTGGTCGCTGGATGGCAAGCATCATATTCTTACTGCTCATTTGATGGTAGATGATAAAATTCCTGAGGATGAAATTCAAACGGTGAAAAACCGGGTATATGATAAAGCCCGAAAATGGGAAATCATCCACAGTACCCTGGAAATTGAACGGGAAAAATATTTGTGTCCGGGTGATAACCATCTACCCAGCCAGACCGGACAAGCAAACGGTACGGTGAGGACGAGTTATAATAAACAGCACGATCATTGAATCCTTTAATCAGGCAAATCCCATGGATGCAGATATACTGCCCCTGAAAGGGGTCATACAAAATTACGCATGGGGGGGTAAACGTTTCATTCCCCACCTGCTTGGTCAGGATAATCGAGGAAACTCTCCGCATGCCGAGCTTTGGATCGGCGCTCATCCCAACGGTCCGAGCCATACTTTATTAGACAACCGTGTGATAGGATTGGACCGCTTGATCGCCCGTAATCCCCAGGCAATCCTGGGACAGCGCATCATTAACAGGTTTGGGCCCACATTACCGTATTTGTTCAAAGTGTTGGATGCCGCTAAAATGCTTTCGATCCAGGTGCATCCGTCCAAAAAACAAGCCAGAGAAGGATATAAAAGAGAAAATGACAAGGGTAACCCTGTCTCTGCACCGTCCAGAAATTATCGGGACAGCAATCATAAACCCGAAGTACACGTGGCATTGACGGATTTTTGGATGCTGCATGGCTTTCGGCCTGAAAAAGAGAGCAGTATCATCTTGAACTCTATACCTGAATTCGGCAGCCTGGCCAAAATCGCTGCTGCACACGGCATCGAGACACTGTATCGACAACTCGTGGATTTGCCTCTTGAGCAGGTGACCAAAATTCTCGGCCCGCTGTTCAAGCGATTGTCTGACCAAGAGGCCAAGAGCTCTCTGGATCCGGACACACCGGAATATTGGGCATTACAGGCTTTTAATCAATACGGCACAGCTGACCATGGCATTTTTTCCATTTTTCTGTTCAATCTCTTGCATTTAAAACCGGGACAAGGCACCTTTCAGGCAGCCGGTGTACCTCATGCCTATTTACGAGGAACCACCATAGAGCTCATGGCCAATTCAGACAATGTGCTTCGCGGTGGATTAACGCCAAAACATGTGGATGTACCCGAGTTGCTGGATACCATAAAATTCGATTTTCTGCCTCCGTCCATTCTCACCGGAACCAGTATTGATCCGGCTGAACGTGTCTATCCTGTGCCTGTACAGGATTTTCAATTGTCAGCGCTTTTTGTCTCTTCACTCACGCCGTTCGAAATCTCGACACCACACGGTCCTGATGCTCTCATTCTTTTGGATGGAGACGTCCACATCCGAACCCATAAACGAAAATTGCACGGCAAACAAGGGGATATCTGGATGGTACCCGCAGATCAGCCTTATGAAATTACCAGTTCAGAATCGGCAACCCTCTACCGGGCTACGGTACCGCTATAGAAAGGAAACTTATGAATATCTATGCACTCATTATCATCACGACTCTGCTCATCGATTATCTGGTTAGCCACTGGGCCGACTGGCTGAATATCACTCATCTGTCCAGGACGTTGCCGGATGAATTTAAAGAGTGGGTTGATCAGGATGAATATACCCGTTCTCAGGAATATACACGCGTAAATACAAAATTCGAATTCATTACCTCAACTGTCGGTCTGATCGCAATACTGATTTTCTGGTTTGCCGGAGGATTTAATGCCCTGGATGTCTGGGTGCGCAGCTGGGGCTATGGTGAACTGGTCACAGGACTCTTTTATATCGGCCTGTTGATGCTTTTGAGAGGGGTACTTTCTTTACCATTCAGCATCTATTCCACCTTTGTGATCGAAGAGAGATTCGGATTTAACCGCACGACGGTAAAAACGTTTATTCTCGATATGCTCAAAGGCCTGCTCCTGGGATTGCTTTTGGGCGTACCTTTGTTGGCTGGCATTCTCGCGTTTTTTATGTATGCCGGTGAATGGGCTTGGCTCTATGCGTGGGTCGTGACCACGATTTTTACATTGATCATCCAGTTTGTGGCGCCCCGGTGGATCATGCCATTATTCAATAAATTCGAGCCGTTGAAAGAGGGTGAATTACGGGAAAAAATCTTTAATTATGCAGGGTCAGTCGATTTCAGTCTTCAGGATGTGTATGTCATGGATGGTTCGAAACGGTCCAGCAAATCCAATGCTTTTTTTACGGGCTTTGGTAAAAACAAACGCATCGCTTTGTTCGATACGCTCATCGATAAACATAGCAGTGATGAGCTGCTCACAGTATTGGCACATGAAATTGGCCATTATAAGAAAAAACACATCATCAAAAGTATGATCACCAGCATTATCCACTCGGGCATCGTGTTTTATCTTTTGTCGATCTTTATCACACACGAAGGACTATTCGATGCATTTTATATGGTGAATCAATCTGTCTATGCCGGACTGATCTTTTTCGGCATGCTCTATTCCCCCATTGAAATGATTCTGTCGATCTTTATGTCCCGAGTTTCCCGCAAACACGAGTATGAAGCAGATCGATTCGCGGTCAGGACAACCGAAAAAGCCGAATCATTTATTACGGCGTTAAAGAAACTCTCTGTGCACAACCTGAGCAATCTGACGCCGCATCCGGTATATGTCTTTTTAAATTATTCGCATCCGCCTATTTTAAAGCGGATCAAACATGTTCGCAAAGTCGCAAAAGCCACGGCCTAGCCATGTTAGAAATCAACAAACATCTCACACTCCCTGAACAGGAACTGACCTTTACAGCCTCGCGCAGCAGCGGGCCCGGGGGACAGCACGTCAACAAAAGCAATACCCGTGTCACCCTCTCTTTTGACGTCGGTCAGTCGCCGTTTCTCTCTGGCGAGCAACGGGAAAAGATCATGTCAAAACTGGAACACCGTATCAGCAAAGAGGGCGTCTTGCAGATTTCCGTGCAGGATGCACGATCCCAGCGCGCCAACCGTGAGATCGCAGTACAACGGTTTGTGGATCTGCTGCGCAACGCCCTCAAAGAGCGCCCGCCACGCAAGCGCAAAAAGATGTCCCGTGCCGCTCATCAGCGCCGTCTGGACAGAAAACGGCGTCAGAGCGAGAAAAAGGAAACACGGAAACGCATGGATTGGTGAGTCCTTCTAGCCTGCCCCGCCGCCCCCTCCGCCGGCGCCCCCTCCG
>CAYNUX010000395.1:0-4197 GCA_964400115.1 uncultured Cytophagia bacterium | reverse complement strand
ATTCCATATTCCGGGGCTGCGATACAGCTATTTTGTGCAAAAATAATATTTGAAAATCTTGTAACACGATATGTAAAAAGGGCGCGTCGCATTGGTTCTTTTCCCGTCTGGAAGATTTAGGCATTTGCCCCCTAAGCATAATAGAGATAGGCGCTATTGATGGATTGTTTTATTTCAATTCAGTGCATACAAGCGATCCCGATCCAAAGAATCGATAACCTGCGCAAAGGCATTAAACTGGTTTGTTTCATAGCGAAAACGCCCGGCAACAATGGCCGGATGCAATCGCAGCTGTAACGCTTTGGTACGAATATTTTTATCGGTCAATTGACCGGATAAAGCCCGCCATTTATTTTCAGGGATCATGGCATTTTGGGCATACCGATCGGCTTCCCGCTCGAGCGCATTCCCCTGCGTGCCAATCTCATCGACAAAGCAGGTGATATCATCCCGGTCGAGATGTAAATGAATGTGGGCGAGTTCATGCACAAGAGTGAACCAGAAATGATCGATGCGCGCGTAACGCAGTGTGAGAGCGATGACCGGTTCGCCGTTTTCGTCGAGTAATACCGCGCCATCCAGGCGGGTTTTGTTGAGATGTGGCATAAAGACCAGACGGATACCAAAGGTCGAGAGGTAATCCCGGCATAATTGCGGTCCTTTTTCGAGCAGACTCAGGGCCAAAAGATCGCTGATAAAACCTTTATTGACCGTCCCTTTTTCATAATGGTTTTCACATGACTGCTTTTTGGCCACTTTCAGCACCTGTCCTTTCCAGGCTATCAGGGCATAGTCGTCGAGGGGATACTCGGTGCGAATGGATTGACGACAAAGTGCAGTCTGGATGTGTTCTAAAGAGACATCACTGAAAAAACCTCGCATCAACTCTTCCGCATGAGTCTTTGCTTCTCTGGCAGAGCCGGTGAATGAAATCCATCCTTTTTTGATCAGTTCATGTATCGGAAATTTTTGCCAGTCCAGCTCTGAATCATCCTGTATATAGTCAGGGGATTTTTCCTGCAGCAACACCTCTGCCGGAATGCCCAGTTCCCGGTGCAAATTGCGGATCATATTCAGGGACAGCGGCCGCCGTCGATTCAAGACCTCGGATACCTTGCTGGAGCTACCGATATAGGGAACCAGATCTTTTTGCACCAGGCCTTGCTGCTGCATACGAAATTTGATCGCGTCGATAGGATCCGGCAACTCGACTGGAAAGTGCTTTTCTTCCCAGGTTTCGATCAAGAACGTCAGCACCTCCAGTTCATCGGCCGCAGGCGTACCGGGATCCGGATCCATATCGATCAACTCCTCAGCCCGTTTCAGGGCCTCTTGATAGTCATTGTCATTTTTTATCATTTTCATAATGTATCGATATCCCATTTGTCATATTCGGCATGGGTGCCAATTTTTAAAATAAAAACCGTTCGAGATTTAAAGGCCAGCTTGACCACCAACCGATAATCATTGCCCTTGATATTGAAAACAACCTTATTTTTGGACACATAATCAGCACTCGGAAAGCGGTCTTTGATATCCTGAAAACAAGACCACTGGGCTTTCGTGACTTCTGCATACCAAGAAAGAAGCGATTGTTTGGTCTCTGAATGCTTTTGGTAATACTTGATGATAGTAGATTTTGAAATGATATGCATATAAACTCGTTTACAATGTAAAGATTACCAACCACACTCGCAAGTAAAATGTTCCCTTTTTGGGAATAATTTTTTTATTCCCGAAAAAGAATTATAGTATATTTTAGCAAAATCAGGACGTCCTCGTTTGTTCACAGCCTTCGCTGGAAACGCATTCAACCCTCTCTGCCGCCGCATCAGATTCAGCTCACCAGAAAAAGAGCTTTATTGGTAAAGTGTTCAAATGATTTCATCGTTTTAGTGTATCACAGGGAGAACGTATATACTTGTAATTCATGTGTATCTTTTGAATGTATGTTTAAAAATGACTTTACATCATCATATCCTCCAAAAACTCCGACCCCGGCTCCACTCCACTCACCCACAAATCATCCCGTGCCCGCGTACAGGCGACATAGAGCATGTGCCGTTCAGTATTGTAAACATCTTCCAGGTCAGACTCGTCAGTGACGGTTTCGATGCGATCCTGGGAGGGAATGACTTGGTCATCACAGGCCATCACTGCAACCGCACGAAACTCCAATCCTTTGGCGGTGTGCATGGTACCGATGCATAATGTACCATTTTCCGGTTGCGGTTTTTCATCCAGAATTTGAAACGGAACCTGATGTTCTCGCACTGCTTTGACAGCTCTATTCAGCTCCTTTTGCGAACGCACAAAAACCCCGATTTCATGCAGCTGCATACCGTCTTCGAGTCTCGCCGAGAGCCAATGAGCCACTGCAGCAATCTCTTTTTCAACACTCTGCAAAACTGAAATCACAGGAGGAGGTCCATTGAATACAGAAATCGTTCCTTTGCGTTTTTCCAGATTGCCATCTACATCCGCCAGTTCCGGTCCTAATAGCCTGTCCGCCTGATGTCTGATCTGATGTGAGGTCCGGTAGTTGATACGTAAAGTATGTGAACGCCCCCGGATGTCTATGCCCAGGGCTTTCCAGGAAAAGGGCTGTTGGAAAATCCGTTGTCCCAGATCGCCGGTAAAAAAGAGACGATCGGGACGATCATTGACCAGGGTTGCGAGAAATCGCAGTTGCGCGATGGTGATATCCTGGGATTCATCGATCACTGCAAAATCAAAGGGAAATTTTTTACTGGCAGCAAACTTTTCAGCCAACCGGTTAAAGAGTTGTGCCCGGGTGATCCGTTGCCTCTGTTGCAATTCAAGCAGAACCGGCCCAAAAATGGACCACAATACCTTGCGCTGACTTTCCGGTAAACGAGTCTTGCGCCCCAGACGCAGCACGTCACGATAGGCTTCCCAGGTTTGAATTTGCCAGGCATCCACGACTTGATTCCATTCATTGATCAAAAAGGTCTGACTAAATTTGTGCCCGTCAATCTTGCTGGCCGATCGATGTATGATTTCCCCGAGTTCCGTTGCCGTGACCAAGTGTTCTTTACCAAAATGCAATTTATACAACCGTCGTCCCAGACTTTCCATGGCATACACTTCGATACCTTCGCCCAGACGTGGTTGATGATGGATCAAACTGCGCAATTTTGTGTCCAGATTGTTGGCCAGGGCATTGGAAAAGGTGGCGAGCAAAATTCGGGCATCCGAATGTTGGCGAGCCAGGTGCACGGCGCGGTGCAAGGCGACCACGGTCTTTCCGGTACCGGCAGATCCGGAAATGCGCACCGCGCCTGAATAGTCTTTTTCCACCCAACACTTTTGTGCCGGATGCAAAAAGATGGCCCACTTTTCCCAGGGAAATTCCAGCGCGCGTTCCAGTTCGACAATATCGGTCATGACCCGGAAGCGGCGTTGTGCATCGGGATGGTCAAAGGATTCGGTTTCTGCAGGCAGAATAGCGGATTCCTGTGGTGTTTCACCCACAGCCAGATCCAGCAATGCCTCGGCAGCTTCGCCCGGAAGATGATCAGCCAGTTCCAGGATAGAGTCTTCGTCTGCCTGTTTCACATCCGGCAGCCATTCCTCCGGCACACCATATCTTAACAGTTGATCATCAGCAATGTGTGAAAAGAGCAAGGGTTTGACCTGAGGAGCATCCACATAGGTAGGGCGGACGATTTCTTTGACGGTCTCGCGAATCTTGACCAGTTGGGCAGCTCCGGTTTTGGGATGCCGTTCCAATTTGCGCTGCTCGGCCCAGTGGTAGGCAGCATCGTGATGATCCACATAACACAACATCAGACTCGAGCCGGTTTTGTGCACAATCAAACGCAGATCCTGATTCACGCGAACAGACCAAAAATTCGGATCTCGAGCACGATCGATTTTATGAAATTTCATGCCAGGATGGGCCGGATTCATCTGCAGATCAAACGTTGTGGTCTTGACCGCTTTTTGCTCCTGTCCGGTGAGGTTGGTCAGGCTGTCGGTAAACGTGTCGGCGATGCGGAATTGCATGGATCATTTATCCCCGGAAATGTCTGGTTTTTGTCTAAAAACGTCTATTATTTGTCTAAATATATCTGATTTATGTCATAAAAATTTTGACATAAATTACTGATAATATTGCAGGCAGTTTACTCGACTAGCAAAAATTAATGTCTAAATGTCACTTTTTTTGTCTAA
>CAYNUX010000394.1:0-4222 GCA_964400115.1 uncultured Cytophagia bacterium | reverse complement strand
GCGAACCGGGGGGATCCGGAGCCCTTCCTGGTAGATTTCCCTGGCCAGGGGCATTTCCAGATAGATAGGATGCTGATCGTGATTGACAATTTTATTTTTGGTTATGGTATTATGCAGTGTATTTTCATCCTTTACCCATACACCATAGGAGGGTGAATTTGCGATCACATTATAGGGGCCAATCACGTTCTTGTTGGCTCCATCACTGATCACTATGGATGGGTTATACTGGCTTTGCAAATCCATCCCCGGATTTGTGCCGATCCAATTTTCGAATATGCGATTGTTACGCGTTTTATCATGATCGAGACGAACAGCGGCCCAGGGATCTTGTTCAGAGGCAGGGCTATTTGCTATGATAATGTTATCCGGTCCTACAGTATTGTAGCGAGGTCCCCCTTTACCCAGATTGCCAAAGAAATAAATACCATTGTGTTCGTTGGGCACCAGCCGGGAGGCAAGGACATCGGTGCCAAGTTTATTTCCGATCACTTGATTGTGATGGCTTGCCCATCTAAATTGAATGCCGCTCGAGTGATTGCCAGAGACCACATTACCGGCACCGGGTTCTGTTCCCCCGATAAGATTATAGGCAGGACCTCCGGTTAAGGGATCATCGTCGCTATCCGGTGCGATCCATATTCCGGTTTCTCCGTTAGGCAGGGGAGTTTGGCCGTCCGCACCGACGCCGATATAATTTCCCTGTATGCGATTACTGTCGCTGCCGGTTGATTCAAGACGAATCCCGGCGCGATAGCTGGAACAGATCACATTGCCTTCACCGGGATTGGGTCCCCCGATAACATTGTTATGGCTTTCTATATAGAGATAAATACCGCTATATGCATCACGGAGAGAGTTTGTCTTATTGAAAAAGCCCCATCCATTAGGCACAGGTTCAACACCGGTCACATTGACGCCGATATAATTTCCCTGGATGATATTATGATGAGTCCCTTCCATATAGATCGCGCGTTCGAATTGACCTCCGATAATACAACGCTGTCCCGGCAGGGGACCACCAACGCGATTAAAAGCAGCACCTCTGTCGATACGCACTCCGCAGCTCTTTAGGGCATGGTATGCGAATTTACCATCCGCTTCGAGACCGATATAACAGCCTTCGATGACATTATGATGTGCTTTTTCTCCTCTGATGAAAAACGTGAATCCTCGAAAGGCGCCGATACTCAGATCATGGATATGATTGTAAGCAGAATAGATTACGATTCCCGGGGCCTCATGCGGGGCATTCAGGCCAAATATTTCGATTTCGAATCCGTCGGGATTGGTATCGCCGGCAAAATGGGTTTGAGATGATCCGTCGATGACGGTACCGTCATCTGTAATCACCGGCAAGGGAGTGGTAATGGTAATGACCCAAACGCCTGATTCGCTGTCATAGCGGGGATCCGTCGTTGGGATTTGAAACACGATGGTATCTGGTCCTAGATGCTGTTGACTTTTATCGATTGCCGATGCTAAAGAATTTTCACCCAGATCGTCTGTATTGGTAACCACAAACGTATCTGCCAAAAGAGGATGAATATTCAAGACCAGGAAAACGAAAAACCATCTCGCTATGGTTTGTATCAAATATTTCAAGCAGCTTTCCTGTGTCTATGTTCAACTGATTATTTGATATGGATTTGGTTGATGTTCTTAAACGATCACCGATCAATCCTGAAAAACTTGACAGGTATATTGTAACTCATTTAGGGCACAATGTCAATTTAAAAAATCATCTTTTTCAATTTTTCTGTTTTTTGTATTATTAAATTTTCCTATCTTGCAGGCATAGGTTACAATGATCCGAACTGGATACCCATGTCTGTTCTTGATGATTTTGATCGATCCTCGCCTCTCGCCATGGCAGCAGATGAGGACGGGCAGATTTTCGAATTGCCCGGTTTATACGCATTAGGAATGCAGGGAACACATCCTGTGCTCCCGGATTGGCAAGATTATATTCCTTTACCTTTTGGGAGTGATTTGTATGTTCTTCCGGACCGGCATATTATCGCATTTGATCCGGAACAGGACTGTATTGTGCAAATTGAAATCTACCAGGGAAAACGTGTTTGGCCGGTTGCAGCTTTTTTGGCGCCAGCATATACCCAGCTTTATCAGAGTGCCTATACCACCGAACCGGATGCGGTTCGGTTGCCTTTATATGCTTATACTGCAGTAGGATGGGCAAAAGACGATTTTTATGTCACCGCCGTAAGAGTGGATGAGGATCCCAGGCAGGATCTATCTGGCGTAGACCCAAAAGAGGTCGAAGCCGGTGCACAGGCAGTACTGGAACAGATGGGGAGCAATCGTCTCGCTGTTCATCTGGTTCAAAATTGTGTAAGACGTTATGGTTGTCCTGCTGCCCGCAATTTTGTTTTGAAACGGTATGAATGCCCACTGCCCACGAGTCCTTCCTGTAATGCGGATTGTGTGGGCTGTATTTCGCGGCAGCCTGCAGAGACTGGCGTTGTGGCCAGTCAGAGCAGACTGGATTTTGTGCCTTTTGCGACAGAAGTGGCAAAAGTAGCCTTGTCGCATATCGATGCCGTTCCAGATGCTGTTGTCAGTTTTGGCCAGGGATGTGAAGGCGAACCTCTGATGCAAGCCAATGTTATCGCACAAGCGATCGAACTGATCCGGCAACAAAGCTGCAAGGGTACGATTAACCTGAATACAAATGCCAGTCTGCCGCAGGCACTTGAACGCCTCTGTCTGGCAGGACTCGATAGTATACGTGTTAGCATGAACAGTGTTCGACCCGATTATTATCATCGTTATTTTCGCCCTCGAGGGTATCGTTTCGATCATGTTCTCCGATCCTTGGAAATTGCAAGGTCCTTGAAAAAGTGGATATCTCTGAATTATTTCATTTTTCCGGGGTTTACCAATCAGGATGAGGAAATAATCAAGTTGATTGAATTGGTTACTCTATTTCGTATCGATATGATTCAAATGAGAAATCTCAATATCGATCCTCAATGGTACATAGAATGCATGGGCATAGAATGTCTCGATTCACCGTCTGGGGGGATTTTAGAGTGGATGAAAGAGATCAAACGCGCTGCACCATGGATTCGGTTCGGTTATTTTAATCCTTCCTTGACCTGAAGGACCGATAAACTCTAGGAGAATGATATGAAACGATTGATCAAGATTGGGTTTTCCAGTCTGATACTTTTATCTGTGCAGAACCTTGTTGCCGGTGATGCCACCTGGATGGATTTTGAACCTGGAATAGAAAAAGCGGCCAAAGAGAAAAAACATAGTTTAATCGATTTTTACACTGATTGGTGTCATTGGTGTAAAGTCATGGATGAAAAAACCTTTCAGGAAGAGAATGTATCGTCTTATCTGGGGCAACGATTTGTTACGGTGCGTGTCGATGCCGAGAATGAGAAAAAGAGCGTGCAATTTAAAGGAAAAACCTATACTTATCCCGAACTCACCCGTGCCTTTGGGGTAACAGCTTTTCCTTCATTGGCATTCTTGAATCAGAATGGTGAACTGGTCACCATCATTCCCGGTTATATTCCTGCAGATGAATTTTTGGTTATCTTGCAATATATCGATCAGCGTTGCTATGAGAAAAACGTATCATTCCAGGAATTCAAGGAAACCGGAGGATGCAAGACATCAGAGCCGGAAAAAAAATAAGAAAAAATATGGTCTGTCGTTCGCGAATGTTTTGGTTTGCCTGTAGTATTGAGTGAATTTCAGCACCGCGTTTCATACTCCAATTTTGGCTTTAAAACGTGCGTCATAAGTATTATAGCTCACCAAATTTCTGCAAGCAACTTTAATGGTAAGGGGAGTTGAATGGAGATTACCGAGATTAGCATCCGACTTCGAAATGAGAAAAAGCTCAGGGCTTTTGTGAACATAACCTTTGACAACATCTTTGCAGTTAAAGGATTGAAAATTATTCAAAGCAAGGATGGTCTCTTGTTATGTATGCCCTCGAGAAAATCAGATGATGGCGCTCAACGAGATATTGCGCATCCGATAAGCAAACAATTTCGGTCTCATCTCGAGGATGAGATTTTTGCAGAGTACAATAGAGTGATGGACCGGGCCAACCAGGGCGATGGTTTTGATTTTAACAGCGATGATGATTAAGGGTGAATATCAAGGGAAAACCCTGTTTCGCGGTCATTGGGGGATGACCCAGAGAGGGTGGCTCCATATGGATCTTTAATTTTGCAGCCAC
>CAYNUX010000393.1:0-4231 GCA_964400115.1 uncultured Cytophagia bacterium | reverse complement strand
ACCCAAAGCTTATTCATGGGGACATAATCCCGAACCTCAGTTTCTAACACCCGAATGGACGCAATGGTGGCATTATTATGGAGCCCGGGAAGCAGATAGCCAGAGGGTCTATTATGCTTATCATGCAGATGATCCAAAACAGGGGGGAGATACCATGGGATTGCCTGCCCGGGATCAGCAGGGAAGACTAATCCTGCCCGGGGCCACGTTTTGGGGATTCTTGCATACCTCTAAACAGCCTTATGCAGATCCGGCACAGGACGAGAATGATCTCTTACAGCCCATCACAACATATGTATCAAAGGGAGCCGTAGAAGGAAAGGAAATAGGCGAAGAATACAATGCTGCCTTTGGTACTTTTGCCGATCAAAATCCCATGCCCGGTATACCCGAAGGTACGCACCATGAGATGAACAATGACGAATCAGGATCTGCAGATTTTCAGTCGTTCTCACCCTATGTAGCGTATATCTCGGGAAATAAACCTCATGCCAGTTTTGGCCCTTATGAAGCCTGGGAACCGGAAAAATCGGTGCGTTTGATTTATGTTATCGGTCATACAGGTCTCTCTCTGCCTATGGCTAAAAAAGTCGGTAAAGAACTGGTCAGTGGAACGATTCAACCGCCACCGGGATTACCCAATCCCGAGAAAGGGTTCTTTCCTGGCAATTTTGTCTTTCCTGAAGGAGCAACGGATTCGGATATCAAAAAAGATCTGTGGTTGAGTACTGTGATCGATTCAGTACATAAAACCATGTATAAAGCTCGTTGGAATTTCCAACATGACTGGAATGTACCGGCCGCACCACCCCCGCCATCTGTCGAAACAACAGGTAAACCCGGCTTTGTGGAAATTAAATGGAGTGATCCCGAGGCCGAAGCGTTGCCCAATTTTGCGGGCTATCGTATTTTTCGTAAAAAGTCCAATTTAGATACTACGTTTTTTAAAGTGATTTATGAATCGGGTGCAGAAGATTTGGCAACCGAGCACATTTATAAAGACAGCGACGTCCAGTTCGGTGCCTCTTATTATTACTATGTACAAGCCGCCGCGCGTGTCGACCCGGGTAATCTGAATGCTTTGCCGGATATGCGTGGCAAAAAACTATGGAGCGGTAGAGCTTATATACCGACGATTCTGTCCCTTGAACCGCCAAAAGGCGCTGCTCAGGATCTCTCCAATGTCGTAGTTGCCCCCAATCCTTATAATTTTAATGATTCGAATGTGGTCGAGGCCGGATGGGCAGGCCGCCGCGGTGTCGTGTTCTTTAATATCATGCCGTATACCGAAATCGATATCTATACCGAGGATGGAGATAAGGTCAAGTCTATCGTCCATAATTCCTCTGAAGGGGCCGGCTCTTATACCTGGAATTTGTTGACCGATAGCCAGCAGGTCGTGAATAGTGGTATTTATATCGCGACGTTCAAGAGCCAAAACGGCGAGGTGGCGTACCGCAAATTTGTCATTGCTCGATAAAAAATCGGAGAGAAACATGAAAGGTTTTATAAATATTCTGTTGGTTCTTTCCCTTTTTCTGACTTTTTCCACAACCTATTCCCAGGTAGATGTGAAAAAAAAGGGACAGAGTACCATGAATTTTTTAAAAGTAGGTATCTCCCCGAGAGCTACCGGTATGGGAAATGCATATACTTCGATTTGTAATGACGTGGAAAGTATTTTTTATAATCCGGCCGGCCTGACCGGGACATCATCGCGATACAGCGCTTTTGTCTCTCAAACCCAGTGGATAGCAGATATCAATTATCAGGCAGGCGCTGTGGCTTTGAATCTGGGCACACTCGGTACGTTTGCAGTCAGTGCCCTGACCGTAGACTATGGTGACATTCAAGGAGCGAGATTGCACGCGAGCGACGATGGCCAGGGATATCTTTTGACGGATAACGTGGATGTCAATGCCTATGCCTTTGGACTCGCCTATGCCCGGCAAATCAGTCAGCAGTTTTCCATGGGGGGATTGGTGCAGTATGTCGGACAAAAACTCGGTGATTCCATGACTCAGGCCGGGGCCACGGTTGAAAATGCACAATCCACGGTCACTCTTAATTTTGGTGTGAAATATATCACCGATTTTAAGAATTTTCGTTTTGCCATGTCGTTGCGGAATTTTTCAACTTCTGTTAAATATGAAGAATATTCTGCGCATATGCCAATCGTATTTGCTGTGGGAACCGGCATCGATGTTCTGGATGTACTAATGTCCGGCCATAATGGTAATCCCCTGATGTTATCTGCAGAGTTTTTGCACCCCAATAATTATACAGAACGCGTCAATGTTGGCGGCGAATATGTTCTGCTGGATATGATCGCTTTGCGCGCCGGATATGAATTCAATCGTGATTTATACGGCCTGAGTGCCGGATTTGGGCTTTCGCCACAACTGGCGGGAAACCGGCTCTCTATCAACTATTCTTACTCATCATTCGATGTGTTTGAGGATGTGAACCGTTTCTCTCTCAATATCGCTTTTTGATATTGTTCACATCTTTATGCGGCGAGGCTTTTGGCTTCGCCGCCCCCTTTTTGTTGGTAACGCGTAACCGAATAGGATGGCAAATGAACAGACGCAGCTTTATTAAAACCTCGACGGCCGCTGCCTTTGGCGCAAATATTGTCGGGTGCTCGAAACGTGCGGAAAAACCAAACTTGTTGTTTATCTGGACCGATGAACAGCGCGCGGATACCATGAAAGCCTATGGCAATGAAAAAATTCATACCCCGAATTTGAATCATTTGGCCAACGAAAGCCTGGTGTTTCGCAATGCCTATGTCAGTCAACCCGTTTGTACACCTTCACGGTCAACGGTCATGACCGGGTTGTGGCCCCATACGAACGGCTGCACAGAGAATAATTTGCCCCTGTCTATGGATATACCTGTCTTTCCTCAACTCGTTGGTGATCCGGACTATCAGACCGCCTATATGGGGAAATGGCATCTCGGTGATGAAATTTTTAAACAACATGATTTTAACGAGTGGATCAGTATCGAAGATAACTATCGAAAGTACTATCGTGAAGGTCGTAATCGCAATCAATTGAGTGATTATGGTCAATTCCTGAAACGCCTCGGTTATGAACCCGATAAAGAGGACGGACGTTTTGGACGCTCTTTTGCCTCTGGTTTGCCTCTCGAACATTGTAAACCTAAATTTCTGGAATCCAATGCGATCGACTTTTTAAAGCGCAATCAAAAGAACCCCTTTATGCTCTATATCAATTTTTTAGAACCTCATCCTCCATTTTTCGGACCTCTGGATGATCACCATGCACTTGGAAAAGTTGACTTTCCGGCCAATTTTGATGATCCGCTGGAAGAGGACGAACCTCTTTGGTATCGTATCCGTCAGGAAATCCTGAAACAGGAGGGAAGCAAGGATTTGAACCTCCGTTTACGATCTGTCTGGCATCGATTGATTCAAAAATATTGGGGGCTGGTGACCCAGGTCGACCTCAGTGTAGGAGCTATTCTTGATTCCCTGGAGAAGCTGGGACTGGCGGATAATACCCTTGTGGTCTTTACCAGCGATCACGGAGATATGATGGGTTCACACCGCTTGTTGCATAAAACTGTCATGTATCAGGAAGCCGTTCAGGTTCCCTGGTTGATGCGTGTACCTCAGATGGGGCGCAAACAAAATATTATCCGCGATCACGTCAGCCATATCGACCTCGTGCCTACTCTGTTGGATTTTATGCATCACGGACAGAATGAAAATTTGCCGGGCAAGAGTTTGCGCCCCGTTATTTTGGGGAATGAAAAAGATCGTGATGCGTTTATCGAGTGGAATCCCCAATTACATCGCTATAAACCGGAAAAACAGAGCTATCTTCCCGGTGTCTCTGTCAAAGAGACCAATATAGTCAAGCACGCTTATCGACGATCCGTGATTACACAGCAAGGGTTGAAACTTGTACTGGCCGATCAGGATGGCAATCAACTCTATGACCTGAACAAAGATCCGTACGAAACGACCAACCTGGTAGATGAACCTCAATATCGGGATCTGATCCTGCAATACACCCAAAAAATTGCTGCCTGGCAACAACAAACAAACGACGATTGCCAGATTGTTTGATCTGAGCATTCTTTCAATTTTTGATGACTTGCATCATAATGCGAGCTTTTTGGGTGGCCCGATCTATTTTTAACTGAGCTATAAACCGGAAAAACAGAGCTATCTTCCCGGTGTCTCTGTCAAAGAGACCAA